>CAJXRJ010000176.1 GCA_913058555.1 uncultured bacterium | reverse complement strand
GCCCCCACCTCGCCGGCCTCCCGCCCGGCCACATTCCGAGCCATGGCTGCCGCAACAGCGTCCTGGACCACGTCGTCCGCGGCGGCGCCATCTCGGACGAGACTGCGGGCCAAGCGGCGAAGGCGATCGATTTGAACGGGGAGGGCGTGCACGGGGAACTCAGAGGATCGGCGATTATCATTCATCTCACACACCGGGCGGAGGCCCGGTGGATTCGACGACACCAAATCTCAGGATTTGCCACTGGCCCCTTTCGTTGGGGGTCTGCCGACATGTAGATCGGGCACCTTCCGAACTGGCCCCCCCAGACTGGGGGCGAAGGGCCATCGAACGCCAGTTGGGGCCGAGGCCGAGTGATGTCCCGCTGCGGAGGTCCCTGAGAGGGTCCCCCGAACGGGGCCAGAGCCGACGTTTCCGGTTTGGCCGAGGCTAAGTACAGGCGCCGGCGGGCGGGCCCGGAGTGGACCTAAGCCCATCATGTTCACGAGCTGCCGCCGTTCGCTCGGGGACAGCCCGCGGCATCGGCACGGGGTCGAGGAGTTCATCGAGCCACATCCTCCAGAGGAGGCGTCTCCCTTGGGCCAGGTGGGTGTTACGGATGAACACCATCTGGCCAGCCTCGAGCCTGAAGGTCGTGTGAAGGTCCTCCCGCGCGAGGGTCGCGTCCAGCAAATCGAACGCTTCGACACACTCCGTAGGGAGGGGCTGGCCAAGTTCACGTTGCCCCTCCTCGATCCAACGGCACGCGGCGTAGGCGTCGGAGACGCACGAGACGCAGCCGTCACGGCTCGGCCGCTCGCAGTAGAGCGCGATCGTGCCCGGGGGGCAGTTGTACGCATTGCTGTCCGTTGCAGGCCCGTCTCGGCCCTCGTCATGCTGAGGGGATAACAGTTCCAAGCTGGGAGTTTCGGGCTTGCGTGGGTGGAGGAGGTGGGCGGAGCAGCACTGCTCGATGGGGGATGCGGGCTGTAGAGAGCCGGCGGTGCGCCGTTTAGGTGCTTGGCTCGCTCCGATGCCGACTCGGGGGCGTGACTTCGGCAACGGTGGCGCTGCGGCGCAACGACGAGCAGCCGACACGCCCCATCGGGTGCCGGCTGAAGCGGGGCGACGACGGGAGCCTGAGCCTTCGCCTAGGCGAAGTGCAGGGCCTGCTGGGGCGGGCTTCGAGGGGCGCTGCGGCTGGATTCGGGATTTTTCAACGGGCTACGAGCCCTCAGATGGGCGCTCAGATTCAACAGAGGACTTCGTTTCGCGCAGTAGCCCCCCCCATCTTTGGTACTTGCGCTGCGCTTCGAGGGTTCGTCTGGCTCCGTGGACCGATCTGAGCCCTCTGGCCCTAGTTCTTTTTCGATATCTGGTGATCAGCCCCTGGCGCTGGGCAGTCTTGGATTTGTGGGGCACCGATGTCCCTGCTTGATCGTCACTAGAGTCTCTTTCTGGCGCAGCCCTGGCCGCCCGCTCCCTAATGTTCCATCCCACGCCCTTGGCGGCCGCCGCCCTGTTCCTGGCCGCAACCCCCCTCGCCATCGCCCAGTCACCCCGGGCGACCGACAATGAGGGCCAGGCTCCGTCTTTGGCGCTTCAAGGCTCAACCGCCACCGCGGCGCTGCGGCCGCACCAGGACCCGGACGGCGCCGAACCCGCGCCACACGGGACGGAACTCGAGTGCACTGCTGCCCATGTGATCCACGCGATCGACGTCATGCCCCCGGGACCTGGGGACCAGTCGTTGCCCACGGAAGGGGGCATCGAGGGCTTCCAGGCCCTCGAACCGATCGAGTCCGCGCTCCGCCATCTTGAACAGGAGGACGGACACTGGGTCCGGGGCCGCACTTTCAAGGCCCGGGCGGCCGCAAGCGGTTTCACCTACGTCCCTTTCCTGGGTTCTCATGCCACCCGGAACTACCCGGTGGAGTTCCACCTCGAATCCGCCACCTTCGCGGACGAAGAAATCCCCCTACCGGAAGCCGCCACCGTCTCGGTCGCGGGCGATCGATTCATACTTCACCGGGGGCCAATCCAAGCGACATACGACGTGAGCCTGGACCAAGTCGAGCAGAGCTTCGTGCTCGAAGTCCCGGGGGGCGCGGGCACGCCCAAGGGCGATCTCGTGCTTCAGTTGGACGTAGCCACTGACCTAAAGCCCCGCCGCGACGGTGCTGGATTCTCCTTCGATGGGCCCGAAGGCTCGGTTCGCTATGGAGGCGCCATCGCGTTCGACGAGGGGGGCACGACGGTTCGCGTTGCGTCCCGACTCACCCCCACCGGCATCCAGCTCACAGTTCCCGCAGCGCTTTTCGAAAACGCCATCGGCAAAGTTACCGTCGACCCGACCATTACGACTTTCACCGTCGACGACGTTGCCCGCGATCAAACGTCCCCTGATGTCACGTACGTCGTTGGACTGACCCGCTGGGTTTTTGTCCACGAAGACAAATTCTCCAACGTCGACACGGACATCTACTTGGTACGCACCTCAGGTATTGGCGGCCAAGGGTTCGCGACCTACGTTGAAGTCGGCCTTGAGGAATGGACCGTGCCGCGCACCGCCACGATGGCGGGGACGAGGAAGATCCTGATCGTCGCCGTGCGCGACAACGGCGCCCCCCAGACGGCGATCGTGGGGCGCATATTCGACGCCGATTCGTCGACACTCGGATCCGTACTCGAGATCGGCGACACGGGATCTGCACCAGTCCTCTGGAGCAACGCGGCGCCCGACGTCGGCGGCGCGGTTGCCGCCAGCGACGGCGACCGCCCATTCATTGTGGTTTGGGAACGGACCTTCAGCAGCGGCGACATCGCCCCGAGAATGCGGGCTGTTTATGGGGACGGAACCATGAACCCCGTGGCCAGCCTCCAGGGTTCCTTCGGGACGTTGAACCAAGAAGTGGTCATCAACAAGGGCGGCACCACTCCGGAGCTCTGGAACGTCGCGTACCGCCGCACCGATCGAACCACCGGCGCGATCACCCTGCAGACTCTCCAACTCGGAAGAACCGGGAATATCATCGCGGGCCCGAACGCTGTCACGCACCTGGCGCCCGGGGGCAATCCAACGTCCCTCGACATCACCAACGCCATCTCCGTGGCGGGCCTACCGGCTACCTACATCATCACCTATGACGACTTCGCGCCCGGCGACTCCGATGTGGATGCCATTGTGTGCGCAGGGGCCACCTCTCGGCGCCGAGTGGATATCAATGCCGCCGAGCACGCGCTCCTCGGGAGGAATCAGAACTTCCCCCGCGTGATCGCCGAGTGGCGCTCATTCGCCGTCGTCTACTACGAGCCCGTCCCTGGGGGATGGCAGGCCTACTACTCGTCACTGGGCGTTTCGGAGGGCTACCACCTGGGCGTCTATGGGCGGCGAGACCGAGTTGGGCTCCCCACTACGTTCATCCAGGGCCCCCCCGCCATCTCATCGACGGTCCCCTACACCGATATCAGCAACACGATCCAGATTGCGATGATCGCCCTTTCCCAGTGGAATGACGCGCGCTCTGACTTCGACATCGTTGCCGGTTCCGCAAACACATGGGGCTACCTGACCAGGGGTTTCCAATTCTGCGATGGCGTCCCTAACTCGACGGGTGATCGCGCATTCATCGCAGTGGGCGGCGGCAACGATCCCGCCACCACCAAGTTCGTGGTTGGCTGGGGTTTTCCGCCTCAGAACTACGCCATGTTGCTCGTTGGCACCCAGCCAGCCCAGGTCCCCATGGCAGGGGGTAGCACCGGCACGCTCTGCCTCGGCGGCACCTTAGGTCGATTCAACAACGACCTGTCGTTCGCCAATCCCGACGGCTTCGTCAGCTTCTCGGTGGACCCGTCCCAGCTCCCCCTCGGAACCGGGACCATGCCGGCCCTCTCCGGCCAAACATACCACTGGCAGATCTGGCACCGCGATCAGATGCCCGGCGCCACGTCCAACTTTTCGAACGGCTTCTCGATGACGTTCCGGTGATGTG
The DNA here is from genome assembly GCA_913058555.1 of uncultured bacterium. Classification (GTDB taxonomy): domain Bacteria; phylum Planctomycetota; class UBA1135; order UBA1135; genus Saltatorellus. The sequence goes on along the minus strand of CAJXRJ010000176.1, from coordinate 7,287 downwards.
GATGGACCTGTCAACCCCCCGTTGGTGAGGCTTCAGATAGTGATGTTTCGTTAGCTAAGAAGTTGATGGTTCCCCTGAGCGCCCCCGCGTCGTCGTCGCCCCACAGCGACCGCGCGGGGGCGCGCCTGTGTGCGGCCTCCTGTTGGTAACGTGGTGAAAGAAGGGCCTGGCTCCACGAGTGCCAAGTGAACCTTGGTGAGACTGATGTGCGGAGATCTCCAATAGGCCCAAGCAGATTCCACGAGCATTCGCCGAAGGCGCCGATTGCCGGCCTTCGTGATACTGCCGCGATTCCGCGTGCCACCACTCGATTGTTCTGAGGGAGTCAACCCAAAGAAACTCGCGAACCTCTTTCACCGACCACTTCTTCGGCGGCGGCACGAAGGTCAAGGCACGAAGGTCACTCTGATTACGTCCGCGAAATTGGAGGTCGATATCCCCGAGGCGACGTCGCGGAACCAGACGGTGAAGTGCCAAGTCTCGCCAGCGACGACGGCTACGCGTCCCGCAGGCTGCGGGACAAGGGTCAAGTCCACCGTAAGCCCGGCGCGGCCCATGGGTCCGGAGTTTCGGATCTGTCCCGCGCCATTGAAGCGCCCGATGGAGCCGTCCAAGCAGAGGTTTCCCTGACTTCCACCGGCCTGGACGGTCAGCCCGGTGGTTCGGCTGGCGAGGAACATGGCCGTTTGCTGCCGGGGCAAGCGCCAGGCCTGGAGCCCGAGCGCATTGGCCTGCACCGAAGCCGAACCGGCGGCGGTCATGATCGCCGGTAGGCCCGTCGAATTCGCCACCGTCGCGCAGGAGCGCTCAACGAGCGCGGGCGCGAGCGCGAAGGCATCGCTCGTACTCGACGTGTTCTGGAAGCGGTGGTCCCGGGCGACGACGCGCACGCGTACGTCCGCGATGCCCGAACTCGGGGGGAGCTTCCAGTCGTAGGAGCGAGCGGCAGCGTCGAGCCCGTGGGCGATGGTGCTCCAGGTGCGACCGCCGTCGTAGCTGCCGTGCAGGTCAAACCCGCGCAGGGCTTCGTCATCGGAGGCGGTCCAGACCACCGGCACGACGGCGTCGCTGGGACGAGAGCCTCCGCCCATTGGCGAGACGAGGCTGACCTGGGGCGCGGCGTCCCCAATCAGGGTGTGCGGACGGATCGTGAAGTAGTCGCTGAACGAGTACGTCACCTTATTCTGCGAGCCCGCCGTGTAGCGCACGACGAAGCGGGCGAGATCCGTGCTGAAGGCCGGCAGGTCGCGCTCCAAGAAGTTGCAGGTATCGAACCCGAAGCCGACCGGGAACTGCTGCTCGTCCCCCTCAAACCAGATGTCCGCCTCCCAGGAGGCCCCGGGCGAGAGGCCGCCGAAGTAGGAACCGCAGACAATGAAGGTCTCCCCCGCCTGCCGGATCCCTGCCAGCGCGTCGGGCTGGAACCCGCCAAAGAAGCCGTTTAGGTAAGGCGTCGTGAAGTTGATCTCGTCCCAACCACTCTGACCCGCGTCGTCGAATGCTTCGACGCGGATCAGGCTCGGCGAGGTGAAGTTACTCGCCGGCGGGGCCTGGGGCACGACGATCTCCGCCGAGCGCGCGGTGCTCGGAAGGCCGTCCACCAGGACCGTGTGCGGCGAGTTCCAGCCGTGCGGGGCGTAGATCACGCGGAAGTGCGTGATGTACCCGTCGTCCTCGGCCGTCCAGTGCAGGATGTGCTTGGCTCCCTCGTCGAGCAGCGACGAGTGCTGCTCCAGGCGAACGACCGGCGCCAGATCCGCAGGGGGCGGGGACGTGAGAAAGGGCGTGACCACGTTCGAACCCGTGGCGCTGTCTCCCTGACCGGCCGGATTCATCGTCGCGTGCGCGGGGCCGGAAGGGTCGCCCCAGTAGTTCCCCCGGGCGTCGTTCGCGGTCGACGGGTTCGCGAGCGTCTCAAGGCCGACGGTGTTGCCCTCGATCCAGCTCGGAAGCACCGTTCCGTCCATTCGCAGTCCGCCCGAGACGACGGAATTGAGCCCGGTCCGAATCCCGATGTCGTTGTCGAAGAAGCGCGTGCCGCGCACCTCCGCGACGGAGTGGTTGCCGGCAAGGAGGCCGATCTCATTGTCCTCGAACAGGCAGGACTCCACGCGCACCACCGTATCCACCATCGCAAGGCCCGTCTGAGCTCCACGGAGCGTGACATGCTCGAGACGGACGTCCGTCCTGCCCACGGAGTAGGCAATCGACCTCCAGGTCTGACCCACGATCGCAGGCTCAAAGACGATCGGCGCATCCGGCAACCCCTCGAGATTCAGGAGGGAGCCATCCACCGCGCGAATGTTCGCATTCGGCTGCATGAGTACGTGCGCGCCGGGCTCGATGTCGATGCGTTGCCCGGTGGTATGAAAGCCCTGAACCGCCTCCACGAGATATGGCACCGCCAGGCGCGCCCAGCGGACATTCCCCTCCGCGCCGGGAATCTCGACGTAGGCGCGGTTGATCGCGTTCCCGGTGGTCGGGACCACGCAGCCCCGGGCGAGGCCCCCACCGACGAGGGTCACGGGGTAGCGGTTGTTCTCAATCAGGTTGTTCGCCCCAAGGTGGAAGTCCCCGCCGGCCAGGCGGAAGACCGAGTCCATCGCGCGACCCCGGGCCTCGATGCCGTCCAGCAGCATGGTCTGGCCGCCCCAGGCGCGGAAGGCGATGAACTGGCCGTCATCGAATTCGACGTCGTCGATCCAGACGTAGCCGCCATGGTTGTCGAGCACCGCGCCCGAAGTGAACGTGCAGTCCGTGATGCGCAGGTTGCCGCCCGTCGAGGCGTGCACGCCATCGAGGAAGAACCCCGACCTCGTGCCGCTCGCGGCGACGCGCTGTGCGACGACCATTCCGGTTCCGATCGCGCCAACCGTCGTCTGCAGATCGACATTCACGAGCGTCATCACGCCGCCGGGCTTGACCTCGGTCTTGTCCCGCGAGAAGGGTCCGTGGAAGCTGGGCCCGCCGGTCATAAGAACCGGATTGGCTGCGGTCCCGATGAAATTCGCGGTCCCATGCACGTCGACCACGCTGTCGAACGGGGTGTCAAAGCGCGAGCCCGGCCGCATCGCGAGGGTACCGCGTACGACCAGGTCCGCTCCCGGGTCAACGAAGACCGTTGCGCCGGACTGCACTTCGACCGTCGCCCCGACCGGGATCTCCGTGACGGTGCAGATGTTGTATGGGCTGCCCGCCGCGGTCCAGACGACGGTCTGCCCGGGGAGCGGGATCTGCGGGTACGTCGCGCAGGGCGGTGCCGGCGGCCCGATCAGGAGCTCGTCGATGCTAATGCCGTAGGCGCATTGGCCGATCTGCCCGTCCACAAAGTAGCGCACGGCCAGACGACCCGATCCAGGCACGTCGGCGCTCAGGAATTCCCAGGAGGCAGCCGCTGGCGGTGCCGCAGCCGTCAGGAGCTGGGTGAAGTCGCCGACGTCTAGGGCGCCGTTTCCGGTATCGATTCCGCCGCTGGGCGAGTAACGCACCTCGACCCGTGTCGCAGGCTGGAAGGTGTGCTGCAGCGCCCGGAGCGAGATCGCGTCGCCTGCGCCGAGGCCCGGGATGTCGGGCAGGATCGCCCAGTCCGAGATCGCGTTGCCGCTGGCTAAGCTGCGCCAGTCGGCCGAGAGGCAGCCCGCGCCCGAGAAGGGTGCGTTAGTGGAAACCCCGCAGGGTAGAAGCGCGTAGGGGCCGTCTCGCCAGGTGAAACCGGGTGTGCCCGGACCGCTCTGGTTCCTGAAGATCTATCCCTGCTGCACGAGCGATGCGGGTCCGAGCTGACCGGAAACGAAGGCCGAGAGGTTGTCAAAGTCCTCCTGGAACTGGGCCTGCGCAGAGACGCTCGGAAGGGTGAACGGCGCGGCTGCGAGGGCCGCGAGCAGGATGCGAGTAGGGCGCTGGGTGATCATGATCGTCGTTGGAATGGGGCACGTGCCGTTCGACCGAGCAAGATCGATGCCAATACGTTTGTACCGTCCATCGCGTCTTTGGGGCCTTCGATAGGGGTCATCGGTCCATATTCTGGACTGAGCGACGGGCTTCGCCCGCATCCCCATCCAGCTGCACCGCCCACTTACCCCAACCAAATACCCCCATAACGCGCAGCTTGGACCGCTTCGCGCTTCCCGACTTCCACCCCAATTCGAAAGGGAAGAAGCGAACCTGGCACAGCAGTTCCACAGTCCTTGCAGCGAGGCAACGGCCCAGCGCCACCCGGCGCCCAGTACCGTCACTTCGGCGGCCGGCCGATGAGCGAATACAGCTTCGCGATTACGGGATGAACGGCACTGATACGGCGTTTGGTACGTTGCATCCAGTGCCACAAGGACCGCCAATATCACGGTACTGGCATTGCAGGGTCCACGTTGGGCCCGGAGGAATCTAGCCCGCATGCGGAAGTGACATCGAGCGCCCGACCATCGGACCGACAGTCGATTCGCCAGTCGGGCCCGTGACGAACGCCGGATGGAACAGAAACAAACCACCGCCTACACAGAGTTGCCCGTAACCGAGTGACGTTGCGCCCGCGGTTGATGAACCTATGAAGGTGATTTCGGAGGTCGAAGGCGCAGCCCGCTGCACCGCAAGATCATGCCGTCGTTCGCAGCGCGCGTCGAGCCGAGGGCCGGGACCCCCGCCCCAGCAGACCTTCCACTTCGCCTGAACGAAGGGTCCTAACCTCCGCGCCTGCAAGCTCAAGCCAGTACCCCATCGGGGGGTGCCGGCAGCTTGTCGTTGAGCCGCAGCGCCCCCCCCTTGCCGATTCCGCGCCGCGGTCGTTCTTCAGCCTTGGGAGCGGTCCACCCGCTTCGCCACTGGTGGCAGCCCGAAGTTTCCCAAGGCCGACGAATGAGCGCGACTCGGTATTCCGGTAGAGCCGGTCAACTCGCGGACGCGATCGCGAAAGCGCTGCTGGCTGCACGGTGACGGCTTCAGCGAAACCCACGGGCGGTCACGTGACCACCAACTCTTCTCCCATTGGCCTCGATAGCCCAGGAAGTCGAGGGGTTCTCGCCCAGGTCTCACCTGCACGATCTGAGTCTTGGCTGCATTGAGCGCAAGCCCCATGCGACCTTCCACGAGATCACTCACCCACGACGTGATCGCCGGAGTGACTCACCGCGCGAAGTTCTGGAATTCGTCTGCATAGCGAACCATCCGCGCCCCGGCCCAATGTCCGGGACCACTTCGCGCCATGAATAGCTTGTCGAGCCAGTGTAGGTACACGTTCGCAAGTAGAGGAAAGATCACGCCGCCCTGCGGCGTGCCTTCCGTGCGCTTGCGTAAACGCGGACTATCTGAGTCGCACTTGTCCCCCATGGGGCGCGCAGCCGTTACGGGTGACCCGGGTCCAAGCCGCCATGAGCACGTCGCGCAATACTGGGGCGTTCTAATCGGCACACCTGTTTCAGCTGACAGCTCCTCCTAAGTGAGCCCCTCGTCGCGTTCGCGGGCAAGCAGTGCCACGCATGCGGCGCGGGGCCGGCGGTTGAGTTTCGTCATGCCCCATCATTGACCGGACCCTGTTCTAGGCCCATGTGGGGCTCACGCGACGGTTACCAGCAATCGACAAACAAGATGTCTGGCCGTCAACGCAACGGCAACTGCACAGTCAGCTCAAAGTGCTCGAGCCCGTGGGCGAAGGGGCGAGCGCTCCATGCTTCGAAGCACGGAAGTTCAGCGGGCAGGCGGCCACTCTTGGGCAGCCAGGTGCCGAAGATCCAGTCCAGGGCGCGAATCTCCAGATGGATGTCTCCGGCGAGCTGGATCTCGGCCACTTGCATCGGCGGGAATTCGTGACGGCCAACCTCGGCGTCCATGGGGAGGGGCAATTCTCCATCGGGCGGTAGCTCGACCGCCACGTCGTAGCGGCAGTCGGAAAGCGCCACCACGTCAGGGTCCTCCCACATGTACCCGTACCAGCGGCCATCTGCCAGGCCGCGCGCTTTGGCCCATTCGACGAGCTCGGCTGCCGCATCGACCACTGCGGTGCCGCGGTAGGGATCGAGTACCCGCCGGTAGGCAACCGTTCGCGCGGGGAGGTTCTTCAGTCGCACTTTGAAACCATCCGGATTCGCGCCCGGCGCCAAACGCTCCGCCATTGCACTAGCGCCCGCTCGCTCCATCAAGTCGAGTAGCTCCCCACGCCGCTCCCTGCGGAGTTCCTCAGCGTCAAAGCGGCTAGGCGCGACGTCGTAGTGCAGCCGAAAACAGCGAGAGAAGTCTGAAGAGGAGTTGAAGCCGCAGTCGAGCGCAATCTCCGTCAGCGCGCGCCCCTCGCTGCGGATCATGAGGGACACCGCCCGCTCCAGCCTCGTGCGCTTCACGAACGCATTCAGGGTCTCGCCCATGCGAGCCTTGAAGATTCGATGAAAGTGAAACGGCGACAGGTCCGCCGCTCGCGCAACGTCCTCGAGGCGAAGCGGCTGCGCAATGTTCCCCTGAACGTAGTCGAGGGCGCGGTTGACCCGGGCAGCGTAGTCAGCGCGAAGATGATGGTTGTCGAGGGTCAAGGGCGGCGTCAGGTGAGTAGCGGGGCCTCGATGATCCGGCTTCCGCAAGATCTGGCAAGACGCCAGCCGGGAGACGCCGCACCCTACTCGATCTACCTTCCTTACCCCACAACCAACGCTCCCATGGAACTCGGCGCCTTCTCCGTCTCCCTAGCCGTCAAGGACATCGCCCTCTCCCGCGCCTTCTACGAGAAGCTCGGCTTCACCGTCGAAGGAGGCGCCCAGGAGCAAAACTGGCTCGTCATGCGCCACGGCACTACGACGATCGGCCTGTTCCAGGGCATGTTTGACCGCAACCTACTGACTTTCAATCCTGGCTGGGGACCGCGTGCGCAGCCGGTGGAGACCTTCGACGATGTGCGCGCTCTGCAGGCGCACTTCGAGGAGCAGGGACTAGAGCTCGAGGTGCGCGCCGATTCGACGTCCGATGGGCCCGCGCATTTGAGCCTCAGCGACCCCGACGGGAATCCCATTCTAGTGGATCAGCACGTGCCGAAGCCGAAGTAGCTCAGTACCAAGCCGTGCGCAGGTGACACTGGATCACACCGCTCGGTACGCTCCTTGCGAGAAAGTACGGAGCCAGGATCATTCTCTCGCTTTCGAGCACCGCGATATGAACGTGTTGCCGGACCGACTGGTTGCGAGTCGACTGCTAGAACCAAGAGTGAGAGAACGATCCTGGCTCGGTACTTCCTTGGGCCCTAATCGCCGCGGCACTCAACGGAAGTGAACCGTCAGGCCGTTCGAGTAGTTCGACGTGGCCTGTCCCGCC
>CAJXRJ010000175.1 GCA_913058555.1 uncultured bacterium | reverse complement strand
AGCGTCAGATGTGTATAAGAGACAGACCTGGAAACACACAGGACTTGTCTCGTCACGAAACAACTTGAAGACACGGGTCGAAATCCCCACGGGGGTGCCGAAAGGAGGGGTATGACCGCCCTCCTCGATACCTGCGAGCCGACCGACGACATCGAACCGATCCGCACGCAGCTCGACTCGGCGATCGACCAGCTCGCGCTGGCCACGTCGCACCCGGACGACGTGCCCTTCCTCGCGGAGCTGAGGAACGCCGCGCGGGGCGACGGGCTCGAGCTCCCGCAGCTGCCCGAGGACCTCGCGCGAGTCCGCCTCGTGCTCGCCGATCCCGGCGCGGGACCGCGCGACCTCGCGCGGGCGATTCGCCACAACCCCGTGGTCGCGGCGCAGTTCGTCGCGCTCGCGAACTCGGCGTACTTCTCCGGCCGTCACCGAATCGAGCACCTCGACGAAGCGATCGTTCGCGTCGGGATGAAGCAAGCCGCGGCGTGGGTCACGGCGCTCATCACCGAGGCCGCGCTGTTCCTTCCGAGCGGGTACCAAGCCAACCTCTCGCTACTCGGGGCTCTTACGGGACCGGGGGACCTAATCCTGAGCGACCAGTTGAATCATGCCTCGCTCATCGACGGCGCGCGTCTATCTCGGGCGAAGGTTCGCGTTTTCGCCCACGGGGATCTGGCGGCACTCGAGCATCAGCTGCAGGGCGGGCGTGGGTTCCGCCGGATCTTCATCGTCACGGAATCGGTATTCAGTATGGATGGCGATGCAGCACCCTTGCTGGACATGGCGCGGCTCGCTGACGCCCATGGCGCTTGGATGATCGTAGATGAGGCCCATGCGGCCGGAATTCTCGGGCCCCGTGGTACAGGCCTTTGGGCGGAAGCACTTCGGACCGGAGCACCGGATCGCGTCGTGGCCCGGACCATCACAGGCGGGAAGTCCTTTGGAGCCGCTGGAGCTTTGATCGTCGGATCCCAAGCGGTGGTGGATACCGTCGTGAATCGTGGCCGGGGGTTCATCTTCACCACGGCGTCGCCGCCCGTCGTGCCGGCGCTCTTCGAGTGTGGGCTCGCCCTAACGGCGGATGACGATGCGCTGCGCGCCGTGCCCCAGCGCCACGCCCGCAGATTCTCCCAGGCGCTTGGCCTGCCTGAGCCCGCGGGCGCCATTGTGCCCGTGGTGATCGGTGGGGAGACCGCTGCCATGGACGCAGCGGCGAAGCTGATGGAGCATGGGATCACATCGATGGCCGTGCGTCCACCGACGGTCCCGGTGGGTACGGCCAGGCTCAGGCTGACATTCCACGCCGGGCTCTCGGACATAGATGTGGATCGTGTGATTCACTCGGTGAAGGAGGTCACGGAGGGTCTTGCCGCGCCGTCATTGTCGGCCGTGGAGGAGGGAAGGCGGAACGCCCGGGTCTTGACCGTTGCTGGTACCGACACGGACGTAGGCAAAACCGTGGCATCGGCGGCACTTGTCGTTGGTCTAGGGGCGCGGTATTGGAAGCCGGTGCAATCGGGTGATGACTGTGATACCCAGACCGTAGTGCGATTGGCTGGCCTTGACTCAGAACGCCACAGCGAGCCCCTCGCACGCTTCTCCCTGCCTGCCTCGCCCCACGAGGCGGCGGCGGCGGCCGGAAGCGTCGTTCCCATCGAACGACTTGCCCCCATGCGCTCGGAGATTGCCCAGGCTGCGGGGACGCCGCTTGTGGTCGAGCTTGCGGGTGGGCTGGAGGTACCCCTCACCGACGAAGTGACTCAGTTGGACCACATCGCCGACCATCCGACGCCCCTTGTCCTCGTGGCGCGCAGCGGGCTTGGCACGCTCAACCACACGCTACTTTCTCTCAGCGCCGCACGGGCCCGGGGGCTCCGCGTCGTTGGGCTCATCCTCGTCGGCCCGCCCCATCCTTCCAATCGGGAGACACTCCGAAGGCTCGGAGGTGTGCCGCACCTCTACGAGCTGCCCGTGCTTGAGCCCCTTGGGCCCCAAACTCTCCAGGCATGGGCTGAGGCCCAAGACTTCAGTGGACTCCTTGAATAGCAACGCCGCAAAGGACCTCGTCGCCAGTGATCCCATTGCCCAGGATCTCATCGCCCGGGACAGAGCGAGTGTCTGGCACCCGTTCACCCAGGCGGGGCTAGAGCGGGACCCCATCGCCGTGGCTTCGGCACGTGGAGCGACGCTCGTGCTTGAGGACGGGCGCGAGATCATCGACGCGGTGTCGTCTTGGTGGACGTCCCTCCACGGCCACGGCGAGCCCGCTCTCGTAGAGGCCATGGTGCGCCAAGCGCAAACCCTGGACCACGTCATGTTCGCGGGGACAACCCACCGTCCCGCGGTGGAGCTGGCGGAGCGCCTTACCGCCCTTGCGCCTGGGGACCTGTCACGTGCCTTCTACTCCGACAACGGTTCGACCGCTGTGGAGGTCGCGCTCAAGATCGCCCTCCAGGCGCATCAGCGCACAGGCCACCCGGAGCGCACAGTGTTCGTGGCGCTCGAGGGTTCCTACCACGGCGACACTTTCGGCGCGATGGCGGTGGGGGATCCCGACCCCTTCTTTGCCCCGTTCCAGCAATTCCTCTTTGAAGTAAGACGCGTGCCCGCTGATGCGGGGGCGCTGGAAGCGGCCCTCGAGGATCTTGGTCCCAGGGCCGCGGGCGTGATCATGGAGCCGCTCGTGCAGGGGGCGGCCGGCATGTGGATGCACGGCGCGGACTTTGTGCGCGCCGCCCGTGAAAGCACGTCGCGCCGAGGCCTCTACCTTCTCGCGGATGAAGTCATGACGGGATTCGGGCGTACGGGGTCGCTGTTCGCGTGCGAGCAGGCCGGTGTCGCCCCAGATCTCCTCTGCCTGGCGAAGGGGCTCACTGGGGGCATGACGCCAATGTCTGTAACCCTCGCCACTGAGGAGCTCTTTGACCTGTTCCTCTCGAACGAGCGAGCGCACGCATTCTTTCACGGGCACTCCTTCACCGCCCACGCCATCGGCTGCGCGGTAGCCCTCGCGTCACTGGACCTCGTGATCGAACGCAACGTCCCAAGGGTCCTAGATGAGGTCGGCGCGCGGATCGAAGAACGCCTCTTGGCCGAGCTGCGCACTGGCCGCTATCTGAAGCTGCGCCGCACGGGGGGCATAGTGGCCTTTGATCTGGCGGACCCCAAGTCCCAGGGCTATCTGGCGGATCGTACCCTCGAGCTGCGCCGCCTTGCGATTGACCATGGTGTCTTGCTTCGGCCCCTTGGTTCAACGGTCTATGCCATGCCCCCTGCCTGCCTCGCGGATGCGGAGTTGAGCAAGGTGGTGGATGCGATGGTGCAGCTCTCAGAGTCCTAGGGATTGCGCCTGGCAAAAGGAAACGCCCCGCGCGCCTCGAAGAGGCACGCGGGGCGCGAGGATTGCCCGTGCGTGGGGCGACTTTGTGCTTGGGGGAGCCCCGTGCGATGTGGTGCGCGGGGCTCCCTCAGGCGATCACGGGAACGTGATGCGGAGGCCTCTCGAGAAGTTCGAGCTGGCGCCGCCCGACATCGTCACGTCGCGATGCCATGCCTGGAAGTAGCGCGTCTCGCCGGCCATGATCGTGGTGGGGGCTCCCGGAGTGGGGATGACATCCATGTCCACGGTGATCGTCGAGGTGCCCGTGAGGCCGGAGTTGAAGATCACGTTGCTCACACCGCGGCCGATCGGAAGACCGATGCAGAGGTTGCCCGCGCTTCCGCCGGCGTTCGGAACGAACGCAGAGTTGAGACCCGTGACGATGAAGCCGAACTTGTTCAGCGGCATGTCACTCACGTCGAGGTCGAAGCTACGGCCAGGAAGGTCGAAGTTCGACGCACCGAGCTGCGTCACCAGGGACGCGGAGTTCATGGTCGCGACGCAGTAGTTCTGCACGATCAGGCCGCCGGCGTCCGGGCCATCGAGGGCGACGGATTGGGCGCCCGGGTTGCCCGGCTTGAAGAGGCCGAGGGTCGCGGTGACCGTGGTCGGGGCGACGTTCGCGGTGAACCAGAAGCTGTACATCGTGCCCCAACGGAGCGCGTTAGCGTTGCTGTTCTGGGCGTGCGTCTCGGTTTCCCACGTCACGGAGCCGCCGGCGACCGTTCCGGTCCAGGGCGTGTTCGTGTACGGCTCACCGGAGTGGTAGAGCGGGAAGGACATGCCGACGTTCGTCACGTTGGCGTTGCCCGTGGGGATCGAGAAGCTCTGGCCGGAGAGGTCGCTGTTGTTGTTGAAGACCGCGTACTCGTAGCGCCAAGTACCGTCGCCGTTGTCGATGACGTTGCTGCCAGCGACGAACTGGCCTTCGCCGCTCACGTTGATGTCGGCAAGGGTCACGCCGGCGTCGACGGTGGCCCAGGCGTTGATCGCCGCTTCTTCACGGACGGTCGAGCCGCCGATGCTGAGGCGGAAGGCGCCGTTGGTGGTGCTGCCGGGACGGCTGAGGGGCGTCCAAGAAACGTTGTTGAAGCCGTTGCCGGCCAACGAGTCGTCGGGCGAGATGTACTGGGCCTCACCGAAGTAGGAAGCGGTGGGGTGCAGCGACGGGTCCACATCGTCGTTGGCGACTTGGATGCGCTTGAACACGCGGTCTCCCGACTGCCCTTGCTGGGCAAACGGGTAAAGGAAGCTGCCGGTGAAGGCGTTGACCTGGAAGCGCGGGCCGAGGCCGCCTTGCGATCCGTTGAGGCCGGAGCTGTACGGATCGGAGCAGCCGACGCCGAGGCGCGTGCCGGTACCGGACGAGTTGCACGAGCAGCAGAGGTTCTGCTGAAGGGCGGTGAAGCCGTGCTTCAACCACGAGATACCGACCTGCTCGAAGCGGCCGTTCTCAGCGCGGTAGATGTTCTGGCCGATGACCGGGTGCTGGTTGTTGTTGGCGATCCAGAGCAGCTCTTGGGTGCCCACGTTGCACGAGGTCGTCCCGAGCGAGTAGCCGGCCATGCCGCCGGTGGAACCAAAGTTCGAGATGTTCGGGATCTCGCCAACGATGACGTCCGGACCCGAGGCGGGGTTGGAGCAGCTGCTGGGCGGCGCCATGGCGAGCTCGAACTGGCCCGAGCCTCCCGAGTTGCCGTTGTAGGAACCGATGCGCAGGTAGTACGTCGCGCCGGCCGTCGTGGGGAAGCTCACGCGGGAGCGAAGGTTATCGCAGGCGTCGTCGTTGCAGGAGAGCAACGAAAGGCTGCCGCAGGAGCCGGAGTACGCTGCGATGGCGGTGTCAAAGGACGCCAAGCTGCAGGTGCTGAGTTCCGCGGTGTCCGTGGACGGAGCGACCCACTGGAACCAGACGTCGCGTCCGAGACCACCGCAGGCCGATGGGCCGCTGTCCGTGGCGCTGCTCGTATTGAAGGAGAAGGTGCCGAAGCCGTTGATCGTCGGGGCACCGGAGCACTCGTCGGCGCCCTGGGCAAGGGCTGTACCGGGAGCGGCCAGGAAAAGGCCTGCGGCGATGAGCGTAAGTTGAGTTCGCATGAGCGCGGGGAAAGAGAGAGAAGGGACCATGGAGGGCATGCCCTTGGGCACGCAGAACTCCGCGACGTCCGAGATTCGGGAGTCGCAATGGCCATGTCAGCCGTGTTCGGACGGATTGACCTCCCCCCGGGTTCCATGGATCCACTGCCGCCCAACATGGTGCTACAGGCACTGTTAAGGAGACTAGTGGACGAGGGGCCCGGCGGCAGGTCCCGACAAAGGTACCCCGGAGGGAATCCGTCGAGACGATTAGCCTCACCTCTGTGCTCTGATGTGCCCAGGTGGCACATCAGAGAATCGATTACGGAGGGCCCATCCCCGCCTCCTGTGCCTCGGGCTGCGTCAGTCCGTAGGGGCTTGCCCTCGGGTCGACGGGCACCAATCTCTCTTAGAGAAAGGAGAGGCTCAGCCCGCGGGAGAAGTTCGAGGTGGCCATTCCCCCGAAGGTCAGGTCCCGGTGCCACGCCTGGAAGTAGCGAGTTTCCCCAGCCATGACCTGGGTGGTCCCGTTCGGAGTCGGCACAGTGTCCAGGTCGACGGGGACGGTGGCGGCCCCGCTGCTGTCAGACTGAAAGACCACGCCACCGACGAGTCGCCCGATCGCACCGCCAATGCAGAGGTTGCCTGCGCTGCCGCCGGGCATGTCGACTTGGTCCGGCGTGAGGGACGTGGCGATGAAGCCGAATTGGCCGGCCGGCATGGACGATACTTCAAGGTCCATGGACCGGGCGTTCAGGTCGACGTTGGAGACCCAGAGCCCCGTGACCATGAACGTTGAATTGGGGTTGGCCGTGCAGTAGTTGGCCGCGGTAACGGGCCCAGCTGAAGGCACGTCGAGCTGCACGGTCTGGGGGCCGGGGCCGCCAGGTTTGAACAGTCCAAGGGTGACGTCACCTGCGGTGGGCGGCTCATCGGCCGTGAACCAAAAGCTGTAGGTCGTGCCAAAACGTAGGGCATTGGCATTCTGATTCTGAGCGAACCCAGCGCACTCCCATGCGACCGACCCTCCGCTGGTCGAGGCCGCCCAGGCTGCATTCGTGTAGGGCTCGCCAGAGTGGTAGGCAGGGAAAGACATGCCTACGTCGGTGACCGTGGCGGTGCCTACATCGACGGAGAACCGTTGTCCCGAAAGGTCGCTGTTGATGTTCTGGACCGCGTACTCGTAGCGCCAGGTGCCGTTGCCGTTCGGAATGGCGTGGCTCGCCGCCACGAACAGTCCCTCGCCCGGGACCTGCACGTCGCGGAGCACGACCGCGGGCTCGAGCGCTTGCCACGCGTGAATGGCTGGTTGAAGGGGAGTCGTCGCGCCGATTGTCTGCAGGCGGTAGGCCGCGCCCGTCGGGAAGGGATTGCGTGTGAGGGGCTGCCATGAGAAGCCGTTCTGGCCGTTGCCGGCCGCCGCATCCGTTGGGTCGACGGTGAACGTCTCGCCCACGTACACCGCGCCCGGATGGACCCCCGGATCAATGTCCATCGTCGGGGCTTGCAGGCGCTTGTACACAGCGTCTCCGGTTTGGCCCGCGGTCTGGAATGGATAAGGGAAGCTTCCGGTGAATCCATTCACCTGACTGCGCGGTCCAAGGCTCCCTTGGATGCCGTCAGCGGCGGTCGAGTTGGTGTCGGAGCATCCCGGTCCTAGCATGCCCCCGGCCGCGGGGTTGCATGTGCAGCACAGGCTCTGCTGGAGCGGCAACCAGGTATGGCGCATCCAGCCCATGCCAATCTGCTCGAGGCGCCCGTCTTCGATGCGATAGAGGTTCTGTCCGACGAGTGGGTGGTTCGGGGTCGACGCCTCGTAGGTGGCCGCAACGCTACCCACGTTGCAGAGCGTGGTTCCGAACGAGTAGGCGCTTTGACCCCCGGCCGTGCCCCACAGCGCGGAGCCCGAGATTCGGCCGACCACCAAATCGACGCCCGCCGCCGGGGTGTTGCAGGGGAATTGCGCTTGGGCCGCGCCCTGGAGGGCCAGGGCGGCGAACGTCCAGGTGGCGAAGGCGAGCGCGGCGTCGACGAAGGAGGGGGCCTTCGGCCCTTGTGGGTGCGAGCTGGTCATGGGGGCGGAGATCCGGGGGAGTGGCCCTTCGAGGATAGCGCCCGGTGAGGAATCCGCCTGGCTCTGGTCAGTTCGAGACCAAAAGGCACACGGCCTGCACGCTCACTGCGTTTCCGTGGGCGAGCTCCGTCATGCCCTCGAGGGTCTTTCCTTTCACGTTCACCTGGTCGACATCGACCTGGAGCAGCGCCGCGAGGCTTTCCCGCATGGCCGCGCGGTGGGGTTTGATTTTGGGACCCTCGGTGCCGATCACGACGTCGACGTTGCCGACTTTCCAGCCCGCTTCGTGCACGAGGTCGAGGGCGCCGCGCAGCAGGCCCTTGCTATCGGCGTTCTTATGGTGGGGGTCGTCATCGGGGAACAGCGTCCCAATGTCGTCGAGACCCGCCGCCCCCGTGATCGCATCCGTGATCGCGTGCAGGACGGCGTCGCCGTCGCTGTGGCCGGAGGGCCCAGTGGGATGGGGGAGCTGGATGCCGCCGAGAATGCACGGCCGGCCCTCCACCAATCGGTGGATGTCGGTTCCGAGCCCGATCCGAAGCTTCATGGCGTGGACCCCCCTGCGTCCTGGCTCCGGGCGTCCAGGACAGCGGCGAGCGCCTCCCCAAGGGCGACGTCCCCGGGGGCCGTGATCTTGAGGTTGTAGCCACGCGACTCGACGAGCCGGGTGGGGCCGTGGTAGTGCTCGTGGAGCCCAGCGTCATCGGTCGCGCCGAACCCATCGCGGGCGGCCCGGGCCAACACGTCGAGGAATCGCGCGGTGCGCATGCCCTGGGGAGTCTCCGCGGCCCAAAGCCGGTCGCGGTCCACGGACTCTTCCGATTGGAACCCGTTCGGAGACACCTTGAGCGTGTCGCGTACGCGCCCCGCGAGGAGGGCGGCACCATGGTCGTACGCGGCGACCGCAACGCGGTTCACGTCCGCGGAATCGACGAAGCAACGCGCCGCGTCATGCACCAAGATCACGTCGACATCATTGGGCATCGCGAGCACACCGGCGCGAACAGAATCCGTGCGCTCTTCGCCCCCGTCGGCCCACGCGGCGATTCGATCCCGGTGATCTCTCAGGTCGTGCTCCATCGCATCGCGATCCTCGGGACGCGTGACGATGACCACGCGCTCTACCGACTCCGCCCCGGCAATCGCGACAACGGAGCGTTCGAGGACGGACTTGCCCCCGAGTTCGAGGAGCGCTTTGGATCTACCTGTCCCCATGCGGCGAGAGGCGCCCGCCGCGAGAATCACGACACCTGTGCGCAAGGGGGCCGAGGATGACCCTGTGGGGCCCGCGCTCGA
This sequence comes from uncultured bacterium, assembly GCA_913058555.1. Taxonomy (GTDB): domain Bacteria; phylum Planctomycetota; class UBA1135; order UBA1135; genus Saltatorellus. The sequence continues at coordinate 2,478 of CAJXRJ010000175.1, read as the reverse complement.
AGGGGCTGATTCTGAGGTTGATTCTGGGTGCATATTGGCAAGCGCTTCGTCTAGCGCGGGCCATAAAGTAGAGTCGAGCGAGGTCCGCGGTGGGTATCAATCCTCCGCCCTTGCACGCCGGCGATCGCTGACGCCTTGGCCTGACCTACATCCCATGGGCGCATCCGATCTACCTGAAGTCCCCGACGGCCTGTCTTGGCCCGTCGTCCTGGGCGTGGATCCAGGCACGTTGGTCGTCGGTTACGGCGCGGTCGTGCACCACCCAGGGGGGCCGAGGCTCTTGGCGGCGGGGGTCCTGCGTGCGAGTCGAGATTCCGACGTCCCGACGAGGCTCGGTTTTCTGCGCCAAGAAATCGACATGGTCATCGCCCGGCTGAAACCCTCGGTGGTCGTGGTTGAGCACGCCTTCACGGCGATCAACATTCAGTCTGCCCTGCGGGTGGGCGAGGGCCGTGGCGTCGCGCTTTCTTCGGCTGCCTGCTTCGGAGCGACGGTGGTGCAGTACCAGGCTTCCCAGGCGAAGAAGTCCGTGGTGGGCGTGGGGTCCGCGGACAAGGACCGGGTAGCGCAGATGGTCGCGGCGGAGCTCAAGCTCGATGAGGCGCCGAAGCCCCTCGACGCCACGGACGCCCTGGCCTTGGCGTTGACCTATATCCACAAGAGCCGCATGGATCGGCACCGCGCTTAGGACGCGAGGGCAGCGCTCCTGGCCCGAAAGGAATATTCCGCGGGTAATCCCTAAATGTGCTTCCGGTCAGTACATCGAGGTGGGCGCGAGTGTCCCTGGGATTTCCGAAGCAATTTTGGTCCGTAAAGGGCCATCAACTACCGCAGAGATCTAAGCCCGCTGGTCGCTCCCTTATGGGGCCCCTGCGGGGAAGAGAAGATGTCGACCCGCTCCACCCTATCCAGAGTCCCCATGGGCTCCCTTGCCGGCCTTCCGATGGAGGCCCTCGGAGACGCACGTTGAACCGGTGGAATCAGGCCAAGCAGCTTTTCGGGCTGCGTCGACGCCCGGGGGCTGTGGACAAAACCGGCCCCACCCTGAGGGCCGGGACGGCGTCCACGAAGTCGCCCCTCGCGGGGAGCCGGATGGAAGGCGCCGGCGCCGCGGGTCCGCGCCCCGAAACGAAGAGAGCCCGCTCCGTCTGCATCGTCAGCGGGAAGGGTGGTACCGGAAAGTCCTCGGTCAGCGCCTCCCTCGCGGCGCTTTTCGGGCGCCGAGGGGCGACCCTTCTGCTCGACGCGGACCTCGGGTGTGCCAACGCTCACATCCTCCAGGACGTGCATCCCACCCACAGTTTTGCCGACGTGATCGCCGGGGACGTGGGCGTTGCGGACATCGTGACGCCCTGCGCGAACGGCGTGGATCTGCTCGCTGGGGGATCGGGCTTTGCGCGGCTCGCTGGCCTTCGCTCCTATGAACTGGAGATGATCGGGCGCGGCCTGGAGCAGATCGAGCCTGGCTACGAATACCTCGTGGTGGATTCGGCCGCCGGGCTGTCCCGCCAGACCGTGGCGTTCGCGGCGGCCTGCGATGTCACGGTCCTGGTCACCACGCCCGACGTCACGGCGATGACCGATGCCTACGCCTTCCTGAAGGTGTTCGTGCGCCAATGCGCTGCCCAGGGGATCGAACGCCCCATGCCGCTCATCGTGGTGAACCGAGCTTCGGACGAGGTCGAAGCCGCGCACGTGGCCCAACGGCTCCAGGATGTCGTCTCGAAGTTCCTCGGGCTGCCCATCGAGTTCCTCGGGTTCCTTCCCGATGACCGGGCGGCATTCCGAGCGATGCAGAGGCGTGCCACGGTGGTCGACGGCGAGCCGGACTCTGAGCTTGCCCGGGCACTCTCCACGCTTTCCTGCAGCGTCCTTGCTCGCCTGGCCCGGGTCCCCTCGCCGGGGGCTGGCCTGCGGCTTGCCCGGGGCGGGGACTGGGGTCGCGAGTCCTAGCTCGCCGGGAAAGCGGCGAAAAGTAGGGCCGAGGGCGCAACCCTGGTCCCCGTGGGTCGTCGTCTCCTGTGGATGAAGATTCAGATCCAAAGACCATGGCGAGTCGATGCCTCGGATCCTGCGAGGGGGGCCGGCGCGCTCGCCCTCTGGCTGGGGATCCTCATGGGGTTGGCGCTCCTCGATGCTCTCGACCGAGCCCGGGCCAGTCGATCGGTGGCCGGGGCGGCGCTTGGGATTCCCGCGATCGAAAATGAGAGGGCCGCGGCCCACGGTGGCACCCGGTTGGGCACTGCCATTCCCTATCCCGGGCAACTACGTGCGATCGCGGGCCTGGGGCGGGCGAGGGCCATGACAGTCACTCGGGCTCTATGGCAGGGGGGTCCTGATTTGGACCTGGAGGGCCTCGCTGGGGTCGGCCCCAAGTCCGCAGACGCGATCCGAAGGACCCTCCTCGATGCTCCTAGCCCTTACACTCATGGGCCTGTCTCTTATACACATCTGACGCTGCCGACGATATGCAGTGTG
>CAJXRJ010000174.1 GCA_913058555.1 uncultured bacterium | reverse complement strand
CATATCGTCGGCAGCGTCAGATGTGTATAAGAGACAGCAGCCGCACACGTGGCCGTCCTCGAGGGCGCCGGCGACGAAGTCGAAGAATTCCTCGTCGTCGTTGATCTTGTCGAAGGGGATCCCATGGCCCGTGAGGAACTCCTCGATGGAGGCGTCCGTGTGCTCGGAGCCCAGATAAGCGTGCTCAAGGGCGGGTCCCCTCGGCCGTTCGAGAATGTGGTTGTAAGCCCAAAAGGCTGCGCCCGCGGCGCAGCCGTCGTCCCCAGGAGCAGGGTGGATGTACACGTCGGCGAAGGGGCCGTTCCGCATGAGCTTGTAGTTGGCGACGGAGTTGAGCGCGACGCCGCCCGCGAGGCAGAGGTTGTCAAGCCCCGTGAGTTCCTTCAGGTGCAGGGTCATCTTCAGCAGGATCTCCTCCGTCACCCGCTGGATGCTCGCAGCCATGTCGCAGTAGAACGGCTCGAGGGACTTGTCGCTGTCTTTTGGGTCCCGCCGCGGCCGGCCGAAATGCTCTTCGAAGGCGGTGGTGAGCGTGTCCGTCGTCGAGTGGTGGTACTGGAAGTACCCCATGTCTTGCCAGAGGGACCCGTCTTCACCCACCTGGAGAAGCCCATAGATCTTGTCCACGAAGCGCGGCTCGCCGTAGGGGTGCATGCCCATCAGCTTGTACTCGCCTTCATTGATCTCGAAGCCGCAGTAGGCCGTGAACGCTGAGTAGAGCAGCCCCAGGGAATGGGGGAAACGCATCTCCTTCAGGACCTCGATCTTGTTCCCGCGCCCCACGGCAAGGGTCGACGTGGTCCATTCTCCGGCGCCATCGACGGTGAGGATCGCGGCTTCTTCGAAGGGCGACGTGAAGAAGCTCGACGCGGCGTGGCTCACGTGGTGGTCGGCGAAGAGCAGCTTGGAGCGTGGGACCCCAAGGTGCTTGGTCATCAACGACTTGATCCAGAGTTTGTCCGTGATCCAACGCTGCATCGAGTCACGGAACACACCCGCGCTCTTGGGGAACGTGGCCATGGCGGTGAGCAGGAGCCGTTCAAACTTGATGAAGGGCTTCTCGTAGAACACCACGTAGTCCACGTCGTGGAGCGCGATGCCCCCGGCCTTGAGGCAGAACTCCACCGCGAGCTCCGGGAAGCCCGAGTCGTGCTTCTTGCGGCTGAAGCGCTCCTCCGCCGCCGCACCCACGAGCACCCCGTTCTTGACGAGGGCCGCGGAGGAGTCGTGGTAATAGAACGAGAGTCCGAGGATGTTCACCACGGGGGCTAGTCCTGGCGCCTCGCGCGGCTGAGGGTGTCGTTGGTCCCTTTCCAGGTCGTCCAGTTGGTGCCGTTCTGGGGTCGCTTCAAGCGGAGGGGGTCCGCGACGCGCTGGTACACGAGGGCCACGGGGCCAAGGACCAGGTAGTAAAGGCCCGAGAGCAGCACGCGTGAAAGCATGCTCCCAAAGCGCTCGGTGAACTGGATCAAGGACTGCATCGCCCGCCGATCCTATCCGGCCCGCATGCGAATCCCGAGGGCCCTACATACGGAACCCCGAAGCAGGCTCCGATATATGGGCAACCTGGTTGCCGCATTTCGGATGCCTGCTCCGGGGATCCCTAGCGGATGAGAACGCCCTTGAGCTGTTCGCCGCGGTGGTAGGAGCCGTCCTGGTTGAGGTCGCGGTAGGCGTCCACTTCGATTTCGGTGCCCTTGGGGGTGCGGTCGAGCAGCGTCCGGAGGGAGCCTTTGTCCACCAGCAGGTAGCCGAAGCCGCTGCGGTGGTTCCGGGGTCGAACGGCGGGGATGATGTCGCCGGGCTCAAGGCCGAGGTCGTTGGCGGCGCTGCCGGGGCGAACGGCCATGACCATCAAGGCGGTTTCCTGGTTGTTATTGACGCGCTCGACGCTGACTTTGACGCCGATGTCCACGAAGAACTGGCCGTTGAGCTCGTCCCATGTCTCGATCACGGCGTCGAACTCGCCGTCCGCCCCTGCCACACGAACCTTGGCGACTTCGCCGGGTTCGATCTGGAGGGACTCCAGGAGATAGCTCTCGTTGTCGCGCAGGGGCACGCCGTTCAGGCTGACGAGGCGCACGCCCTCGCAGATGCCTGAGCCTTCGGCTGGGCCGCCCTCGGAGACGCTCGTCACGAAGAGCTGGCCGCCGCGCTCCTCGGTTTCAAAGCCAAACCATACCTTCCGGGCGTTGGGGAACAGGATGTCGTCGAGCACCTGGCGTACGCGGTCCACGGGAATCGCAAAGCCGATGTTCTCGGCGGACGAGTTCATGACCGTGTTGATGCCGATGAGCTCGCCATGGATGTTGAGGAGCGGGCCGCCGGAGTTGCCGAGGTTGATGGAGGCGTCGGTTTGGATGAGGCCGCTGAAGTTGAGCCGGCGATTGGGGACCGCCACGTTCCGGCGCAGGCCCGAGATGATGCCGGTGGACACGGTGTAGGTCTGGCCGTGGGGGCTCCCGATGGCCACCACGCGCTCCCCGGGCATCAGGTCGGAGCTGGAGCCCAGGCGGACGCTGGGGAAAGTGGAGGGCTGGCGGGTCTGGCGCAGGGCCCCTGGGCTCTCGGGGCTGGCCGGTCCGACGTTCGATCGGCCGCGGGGATTCTCCGTTGCCGTGCTCGGGCCCGGACGGCGGATCTTGAGCAGGGCCAGATCCTCCTCGCGGACGAAAGACATGAGCTCCGCGGGGTGGCTGTCGGGCTCGCCTTCGAAGGAGACCCGAATCTGATTGGCCCCTTCCACAACGTGGTAGTTGGTGACGATCAGCCCGCTGGGGTGGATGACCACCCCGGAGCCAGCGCCCCTTGCCGTGCGTTCCCTGGCACCGAAGATCGTGGAAACGGTCTGTCGCATCTCCGTTTCGACGAAGACGACGGATGGGGTGACCGCCCTCACGACCCTGGAGGTCGGAGTCTCCCGCTCCTCCTTTTTCAGATCGTCGTAGAGCTCGTTCCGATCTTCTTCAGCGTCGGAGGAACTTTGCGCGGTCGGGAGCCCAATTTGGGGCGCGGCGGCGGCCATTTGGGCGCCGAGGAGAAGGAAAAGGCTGCTTGCGACGGGGGCGAGGGGAGTCATTCGAGTGCGAATCATGGTCTCGGAAGGTCGAAGGGGCCAGGTGGACCCCCGGACTACGGCCGCCTCGGCCAACCATGAGCGCGGAGGCCAGGATTTCCCAGCCGAAGACCTATGGATGGGGCTTTCGGCGGGTCACCTGCTTCTGAAGGGGGGACGGATTTGCCCGTGGACCGTGGGCGCCAGCCGGGGCTCTTGCGACCGGTGCCACCACCCTGGCTCCGGGTACACCAGGGCGCTCGGGGCCAATGGCTGTGGTCCCAAGGCCTTGTTCAGGCCGTGCCGCTTGTCGCACCGCCCGCCCGTGCGGGGCCTGAAGGGGCCATAGGCCGGGCCCAGACTCCCGAGCGCCGCAAGTTCAGCGCCGCAAGTTCAGCGCCGGGATTCCAAGCGCCGGGATTCCAGCGCCGGGATTCCAGCTCCTGGAATGCAACCGAGCCCCATAACTGACGTCGGTCAGCTACGGGGCTCGGGGGCAGAGATGGTGGACCTAACTGGATTCGAACCAGTGACCTCTACGATGTCAACGTAGCGCTCTAACCAGCTGAGCTATAGGTCCGTCCGTTTCTCGGGCGCAGAAGGTAGCGATGGGGGAGGGCCGGCTCAAGGCGCGGGTGAAAAAATCGCGTCAGGAGGGCGAGGGTTTTTCGCTCGCGGCGCCCGGGAGGTGCCCCTGGAGAACAGTAGACTCCTCGCCCTCCTAACCCGTGGGCCCTTTCGGGCACGCGGCTCCCCCCATTGGAATCGTGCCCCCTTTGGGCCGAGATCCAGCCAGCTACTGCCCGTCCTGAGGATCCCCCCGTGAAGATCGGCGTCGTCAAGGAAATCAAGAACCACGAGTACCGTGTTGCCCTGCGCCCCTCCGGGGCGGATCAGCTCATCCGTGACGGCCACCATGTCATGGTCGAAGCTGGGGCCGGTGAAGGCACTAGCTTCAGCGACCACGACTACCGCGACGCGGGCTGCGCGATCGGCTCGGACGCGGCCCAGGTCTGGTCGTCGTGCGACATGATCATGAAGGTCAAGGAGCCGCTCAAGTCTGAGTGGGTTCACATGCGCGAGGGGCAAACGGTCTTCACCTACTTCCACCTCGCGGCCGACCGCGAGCTGACCGAGGGCGTCTTGGCCACCGGGGCCCACTGCTTTGCCTATGAGACCCTCGAGTCCGGGGACAAGCTGCCTCTGCTCGAGCCGATGAGCGAGGTCGCGGGGCGTCTCTCTATCCAGGCTGGTGCCAAGTACCTCGAGAAGCCCGCCGGTGGTATCGGCACGCTCCTCGGCGGTGTGCCGGGGGTGGCTCCGGCTGAGGTCGTCGTCCTGGGCGGCGGCGTCGTGGGTACCAACGCCGCGCGCATGGCGGCGGGCCTCGGCGCCAACGTCACGATCCTCGACGTGAACGCCTACCGGATGCGCTACCTCGACGAGGTTCTTCCTCCGAACTGTACGACGATTTACTCGAACCCGATGAGCGTCAAGGAATGGCTCGCCAAGGCGGACCTCGTGGTCGGGGCCGTGCTCCTGCCCGGGGCCGCGGCGCCGAAGCTCATCAAGCGCGCTGACCTTTCGATCATGAAGACAGGCGCTGTCATCGCCGACGTGGCCGTGGACCAGGGGGGGTGCTGTGAGACGACGCGCCCGACGACCCACGAGGACCCGACCTTCGTCGTAGACGGCGTCGTGCACTACTGCGTCGCCAACATGCCCGGCGCGGTCCCGCGCACGAGCACCTTTGCCTTGACGAACGTCACCCTCGGCTACGCGCGCCAGTTGGCACGCCTTGGGGCCAAGGACGCGATCAAGCAAAGCCGCGAGCTCGCCACGGCGGCCAACGTCATCGGCGGGAAGCTGACCTGCGCACCCGTGGCTGAGGCCTTCGGCATGGAATACGTGGACCCAACGTCCGTGGTGCTCTAAAGCGGCGTTGCACGCGGCCTCGTCCATGCTCGAATTATCCTCCCTGAGCACCTCCGCTGGACCGCTGCTTCTCGAAGCGGCGGGCCAGGCCGAGGCCGCTGCCGCTGCAGCCGCATCCACGGATCCGTCGATTTGGTCGATCTTCGCCCTGGCGGTTGTTCAAGGGCTGACCGAGTTCCTGCCCGTCAGCAGCTCCGGTCACCTGGCCATCGGCCGCACCGTCATGGATGTCCAGGAGGGTGGGCTCGCCCTGGACGTGGCCCTGCACGTGGGCACGCTCTTCGCGATCATCGCCGCCTTCAGAAAGGACGTCATCCGCCTTTTCACCGACCTCGCGGCGGGCCGCTTCACCATGTGGATCTGGCTGATCGTGGCGACGATTCCGGTGGGGGTGATCGGCCTCGTCTTCAAAGACCATATCGAGGAGGCTTCCGGAACCGTGCGGGCGGCGGGTGCGGGGCTCTTCGTGACGGCAACGGCGCTCCTTGTGGCGGAGCGTTTCCGGAGGCGCAAAGAAGCAGCATCGACCTCGAAGGGCCTCTCCGACGCGGCGTTGACCGCGGACAATCCGAGGCTCATCGACGCATTGATCTTGGGATGCGCCCAGGCCGTGGCCATTTGGCCCGGCGTCTCACGATCAGGTTCCACCATCTCCGCCGGGCTCATTCGGGGCATCGGCGCCGAGGAAGCGGCGCGGCTGTCTTTCCTGATGAGCCTTCCGGCCATCAGCGGGGCGGCGATCGTCGAACTCCCCGGCGCCCTGGAAGAGGGCTTTGGCGGAATCTCCGGCTGGGTCGTGCTCAGCGCGGCAGCCCTCGCAGGGCTGGTGGGTTTTGCGGCCCTGAAAACGCTTCTCCTCGTGCTTCGAAAGGGCTCATTCCCGTACTTCGCGGGTTACTGCGCCCTGCTCGGCACGGCAGCTCTCGTTCTGGGGTGAACCTGGCGGCTATCCTAGCCAGCCATGTTCTCCTCCATCACGCTGCTAGCTCTGGCCGCCTCCGGGCCCCTTGCCCCTGTTCAGGACGGCGAGGCCCCGGCGCCGCCGTTTTCTGCCGACGATGTCGGCGGCGCGGCTCGAATCATCGGGCTCGACTTCACGGCCGAAGAGATCGGGCTGATGATGCCCGACATGATCGAGCGCCTTGGACTCTTTCAAGCTCTCCGCAGCCGTGACCTGCCCAATCACGTTCAGCCGGCTGGCACCTTCTCGCCTTGGATTCCCGGCATGGCGGTCGCGGAGGAGCAGAGAGGGATGGATCTCGGTGAGCTGCCAAAGGTCACGCGCCCTGCGGACCTTGAAGACGCGGCCTTCTGGTCGATCCGGGAGCTGGCGGCGCTCCTGCGCCAAACCGACGTCACGTCGGTCGAACTCACCCAGATGTACCTCGCGCGGCTTCGCCGCCTTGACGCATCCCTTCACTGCGTGATCACGTTCACCGAGGAGCGCGCCCTCGCATCGGCCGCGAAGGCCGACGAGCGGCTCGCTGCCGGGGACGACGGGAGCCTGCTTCTTGGGATCCCGTGGGGCGTCAAGGACCTCATGGCCTGCAAGGGGTACCGGACCACCTGGGGCGCCGCCCCATTCCAGGATCAAGTGATCGACGAGACCGCCGAGGTGATCGAGCGGTTGGACGCCGAGGGGGCAGTGCTCATCGCCAAGCTCTCCGTGGGCGCCCTCGCCTGGGGCGACGTTTGGTTCGGTGAAAAGACGCGCAGCCCCTGGGACCTCAGCGCGGGGTCCAGCGGTTCCTCAGCGGGCTCCGCCTCCGCGACGGCAGCCGGCGGCGTCGCCTTCGCCCTCGGTACGGAAACGCTCGGGTCACTCGTCTCCCCGTCGGTGGCGTGCGCGACGAACACCCTGAGGCCGAGCTTTGGGCGCGTGCCGAGGACGGGAACCATGGCGCTGTGTTGGAGCATGGACAAAGTCGGGCCCATCACGCGTAGCCTCGACGATGCCCAGGTGGTCTTCCGCGCCATCGAAGGCGCCGACCCAGAGGATCCGTTCTCACGGGATGGGCGCGTGCCGGCCACGTTCGCGCCCCAGGGACAGAAGAACGAACAAAAGCCGCTCCGCATCGGGATCCCGACGGGAGCGTTTCGCGGTAGCCCCGGGGTCGCGGCCATTCGCGCGGAGCTCGAAGGCATGGGCGCAGAGCTCGTCGACGTGGAGCTCCCGCGGTACCCGGTCCAGGCTCTCCTTCTGACCCTCGGAGCCGAAGCCGCCACGGCCTTTGACGAACTGACCCGCAGCGGCCAGGACGATGAGTTGACCCGCCAGATACGCAACGCCTGGCCGAACGTCTTCCGCGTCGCGCGCACGGTCCCCGCGGTGGAGTACCTGCGGGCCCAGCGCATTCGCTCGCAGCTCATGGCGGATTTCCACACCGCAATCTCCGGGGTCGACGTGCTCGTGCACGCGCCCTACGGCGGCGGCCTCCTCCAGATCACCAACCTCACGGGCCAGCCCACGGTGGCGGCGCCCTTCGTGCCGGAGGCCGGTCCCCGCAAGGACGGCTCCCCGTACACCGTTTGTTTCACCGGGCAGATCGACCGGGACGAGGAGCTGCTGGCCATCGCCCGGGCCTGGCAGCGCGCCCATCCCAAGCATCAGCTTCGGCCGCCCCTGGATTGGCTCGAGCCGGTGCTCCCCGAGTCCGCCGACCCCGCCGAGGCGGTGGCCAAGCTCGACTTCCTCGCCGGCCGCTGGTTGGCCGTCAATCCCAACAAGACCGTCAACGAAGAGGTCTGGACGCGGCCCCGGGGCAACGCGCTGATCGGCACGTTCCGCCAGGTGCGCAGGGACAGCGACACGGCGTTCGTCGAGCTCAGCCAGATCGCGATCGAAGACGGGGAAGTAATCCTTCGGCTGCGGCACCTGCACGGCCGCCTCGAGGTGCCTGAGTCGCGCAAGGAAACGTCCCTCTTCAAGCTCGTTTCCCTCACCGAAAAACGCGTCGAGTTCGCGGGCACGGAAGGCGCAGCCGGCGTGACCAGCGTGGTCTACGAGCGCACCGGCGCCACCTCCCTCATGCAGTCCATCGGCTTCTCGGCTGAGTCCGGTGAGAAGCCCTTCGTCACCCACTACTTCCTTGACGAAGACTGATCGCCAACCCCATCCATGACTTTCTCCCATCCATTTCCCACCGGTCGTTTCGGCGAAGCCCCGATCTTCGACGTCGAGGCATTTAGCGTGCTTCGCGACGGTCTCGAGGGTCTCATCTGTGCGACTTCGGGCGGCTTCGATCCCATCCATCCCGGTCACGCAAGCTGCCTCCTTGATTCCAAGAACCACGTCGAGGCCAAGACCGGGCGCCGGCCCGACCACCTCGTCGTCATCGTCAATGGCGACGGTTTCCTGCGCGACAAGAAGGGTGCTGCGTTCCAGGACCTGAGGACACGGGCGCAGGTGGTCGCTTCCCTGCGGGGCGTCGATGCCGTCGTGACCTACGAGTCGGAAACCGACATGACCGTGGTCGGTGCTCTGCGGGCCATCCGGCCGCACTTCTTCACGAAGGGGGGCGATCGAACCGATGCGGCTAACATCGCCGAGTGGCCCCTCAGTGAGGAACTTGGGTTCGAGATCGTGACCGGCTGCGGGCGGGACAAGGAGTGGTCCTCCTCGGACATGCTGAAGCGCTGGGAGAATCTCGTGCGTAGCGGCGTCGTGAAATGATCCCCTTCGGGGGCCCATCGTCCAAGGCGCGGGACTGCGGGAAGATCGACCCGCGCCCTGCGTCCCGTTGATCCATGACTATTCGTCCCCTCCTCGACTACCGGCCTGCGCTCACCGCGGGGGAGGGGATCGGGCGCTACGTGCGAGAGCTCAGCCGGGCGCTGGCCGTTCACCCGGGCGTGGACCTGGGGCTCTTTGGACCCACATGGGCCAAGCCTATGGAGGGCATGGAGGTCCCTGCCGGGGCTCGGTTGTTCCGGCGGCGGATTCCCTCGAAAGCCCTCACCAGGGCCCTCAGGCTCAGCCCACTGGGGGTCGAGCACCTCGTGCGCGGCGGGGCGGATCTGGTGCACCACACCCAGTACAGGCGCCTGCCGACGCGCTTGCCGGAAGTGGCGACGATTCACGACCTCGTGTACCTCGACTCGAACCGTTACGTCAGCCCACAGACCTCGGCTCGCATGGGCGAGTTTGCGCGCCAGACGGTGAAAACGGCGCGGGTGATCGTGACCCCATCCCACGCCGTGGCAGACGAAGTGGCGGAGCGCCTCGACTTCCCGCGGGAGCGCATCGTCCCGGCGCATCTCGGCATCGACCATCTGGATCTGTCGTGCCCTGAGCAAGAGTCGAGCGCCGAGCGCCCGTTCCTTTTGACCGTCGCGCGCCTTGAGAAGCGCAAGAACCTCGATGGCACGTTGGCCGCGTTTGAGGCCATGGGGAAGGCTGGGATCGATTGGGTGATCGCTGGGCCGGACGGGGAAGGGGCCGATGGGTTCAAGGACCTCGTGCAGCGTTCGCCCGAGAGGGATCGCATTCGACTCCTGGGCCGGGTCAGCGAACAGGAGCTCCACCGGCTACTGCGGGGCTGCGCCGCTTTTGTGCTCGTGCCCCATGACGAGGGGTTCGGAATGGCACCGCTTGAAGCCGCCGCCGCTGGGCGCCCGGTGGTGACGAGCAATGTGCCGGTCGTGTCCGAGGTTTGCGGCCGCGTGGCCCAGCTCGTGCCGCCCGATGCCCCGGACGAAATCGCAGCGGCCATTCTTGCGGCGCTCCACGAAGCCGACGGGGAGGCCGATCGCCTGCGCCGACGGACGGCGGCGCTCCACTACACCTGGGCAAGAACGGCCGCTTGTCACGTCAAGGCCTACGAACTCGCCCTCGGATGATGTCGCTCTCCCAGGACGGCCCAGGCCGCTCCATCGGGGACCGGGCGTTTCCGGCGCTGTCGCCTGGGGCAAAGGGCCCTACTGGAGCGGCTTCTTGCGCTCGCCGTCTTTGTACGTGCCCGAGAGCTCGTGATTCACGAGACGGCCCTGGGGCCCGAAGTACACGACGCGCCCGTTCTCTTGGCCGTTCCGATACTCGGCCTCGCGGAGCTTCGTGCCGTCCCGGCGATACGAGAGCCACAGGCCGGTCCTCAGGCCGCGCTTGTATTCGCCAGAGTCCTGGGGCATGCCTTTCGCGTGGAAGGTTTGCCATGGGCCGGACCTGAGTCCCTCGACGTAGGCGCCGCGGCCGGTGCAGCGGTCCTCGTAGGTCTCCGTCCACGTGCCAGACTCAAGCCCGTCCTTGTACTGGCCGGTCGTGAGGACCTCCCCGCGGTCGCCATAGAAGGTGAACGCGCCGTGCTTGAGCCACTCGCCATCGGTGAAGCGTTCGGTCCCCTTGACCGTCACGATCCCCGCACGGTTCTTCACCTCGAGGTCGCGGGTCGTTCCCTCGGCCGTGCTCGGACCGCAGCCGCACGCCGTCGCGATCACCACGAGGAGCACGGCGACGAGTGAGCCTGCCCAGGGGCGGCCGCCGCGATGATGGGGAGCTTGGGTCACCTTCTTGCGAACCAAGGCATCAGATGCAGGCCCGGACACGCGGTCTCTTTCCAGGCCTTGTGGGGCCGCACGTTCTTGCGCGGGATCTTCAGGACGTTTTGGATCTCGTAGACAAGTCGATCGAGGCTGGCCAGCGCCGCTGGGCTGGGCTTCTCCTCGTCGAAATTCCCGAGCAGGCAGATGCCGACGTTGCCCTTGTTGTTCGATCCGCCGGAGTGGGCGCCTCGCCACTTGAGGTTTCGGCCCTCGATCACACGGCCAGCGCGATCGATGAAGAAGTGGTAGCCGACGTCGCCGTACTTCCGTCCGTTCACATGCTCGCGCTGGATGCGGCGGACGGTGTCGAGGCTTGACTCCACGTCATTCGAGGGCGAGGAGAAGACGGAGTGGTGCACCGTGATCCAGCGCCACCGGCCCGACGCGGGCGTGAGCTCGCGGGGGTTGGGACGAATCGCGCTCCACTTAGAGCGAGGGATCAGGCCCTTGACCGGGGCTTGCATCGTAGCTGCGGCGGGGGAGGCGGCCAGGGCTTGGTTGGCACTGCGCTGCCCGCGGCGAGCGCGGTGCTGTTGTTCTTGGGTGGCGGAGCCGTCCTCGAGGACGGACTCGAATCCGCCGAGGGCGGAGCTTCGCCGGTAGGACAGGATCTCAGGCGAAGCGCCGCCCTTGCTGCCTTCGAGGGCGAACTGGAGCTGGCCCTCCGCGAGCTGGAGCCGGCTCTCGTTCCTCCAGTATTGGGGTGCCTGGGGGTTCTCAGAGATCCAGCGCTCGATGGCGTCGAGCTTTCCCCAGGAGTGGGGGGCCTGTCTCTTATACACATCTCCGAGCCCACGAGACTAGGCATGATCTCG
>CAJXRJ010000173.1 GCA_913058555.1 uncultured bacterium | reverse complement strand
ACGAGATCATGCCTAGTCTCGTGGGCTCGGAGATGTGTATAAGAGACAGGATCCTCCGGCGGGCGAAATGCGCTCTGAACCCAACCCCAGTGCGATGGTAGGCCCCATGCGATCCTTCCACGGCACCGCCCTCATCCAGTTCAAGGATCAGCTCATCCGAGAGTCCGGCGGCGGCACACTGGAGATCGACGTGATTGGAGGGGGCGCCCGCACACGCATCCAGGGCATCGTGGCGGCCGGGCAATTCGACATCGAAGTGCCGGTGACGGCGCGCCTGATCCTCCGCGGCGGCGAACTCGACGGCCACGAGGTCTACTTCGAGAAGCCCAAGGGGCCTTTTGACCCCACGGATGACGACTACGCCCTCATCGGCATGGTGTCGCCCAAGTTTCGACTCGTCGTCCGCGACGGCATGACCGGCTCGCCCCTGCGCTCTGCGAGCGTCCACATGGCCGACGACGCCTCATCCGCTTGGCTCGAGGGCAGCCCGCCGGCCGGGGACGAAGTGATCGTCGACGAACCATCGCCCATCACCCTGCCGTTCATCGACACCAAGCGCCCCGTGTGGCTGCGGGTGAGCGCCCCTGACTACGCGGGCACACATGTGCTCGTGGACCCGCGAGAAGACGGCGAACGCGAAGTGAGGATCTGGCCGAGTGCCAACCTCACCGTGCGCGTCACCGGACCAGGCAGGAAGCGTTTGAAAGGCATTCTGGCGTCGCGCCTGGACCCCAGCGGCAAGCGGCTGCACGCCGCGACCTTCTCGATGACCCATCCGAGCATCCAACGCGACACCGACAGCATCACGTTTGCGATCCGAGGTCTCGCGGGCGTGGGCCACGTCTTTGCCGCCCGTGGGCTCAACTCAAAGGGTCAGGTGGAAGACCTGGGCCAGATCGAATTCTCGCTGGGTCCCCGCGACGAGAAGACCGTGGAGTTCCGCCTCGAATGAGGCCCCTGTTCCTTTGACGAATACCACCGACGCGGTCCCCGCCGCCAGCGCACCGCCCCTCGATGCCGCTCCCGAGGGAACGCCCCTCTACGTGCACCTGCCGTTCTGCGCTGCCAAGTGTCACTACTGCGACTTCTTCTCCGTGCCAGACGAGGGACAGGACATCGACGGCATGATCGCTGCGATCTTGGTCGAAGCGCGGCACCGCGCGCCCCGGCGCCCGCGCACCGTCTTCTTCGGCGGCGGCACGCCATCCCTCCTCTCCGCGCCGCAGCTTCGCACGCTCATGGACGGCCTGGACGAGCTCTCGGACTGGCGCGACAGCGCCAAGGAAGTCACCGCGGAGTGCAATCCCGAGAGCCTCGACGAGGACAAGGCCCGCGCGCTGCTCGACCTGGGCGTGCCGCGGCTCTCGATCGGCTTCCAATCCCTGCACGACGAGACGCTCAAACTCTTCGGCCGCGTCCATAGCGTCGACGATTCGTTTCGCGCCTATGAAGCCGCCCGGGCCGCCGGGGTCCGGCATCTGAATCTCGACATGATCTACGCCGTGCCGGACCAAACGGCTGAGTCCTGGGAAACCGATCTCTCGCGCGTCCTGGACCTCGGGCCCAATCACCTGTCCGCCTACAACCTCACCTTCGAAGAAGACACGCGGTTCAAGCGCTGGCTCGACCGCGGACGCCTGGAGAAGGCACCAGAGGAAGTCGAGCTCGCGATGTTCGATGCCACCCGCCGACTCAATGCAGAGCACGGGCTGCTTGCCTACGAGATTTCCAATCACGCCGCGGCGGGGGAGGAGTGCGAGCACAACCTCAACTACTGGCGCAACGGTGCTTATGTCGGCATCGGCCCCGGCGCTGTGAGCAAGGTGGGCACAGCCCGGGGCGGCAACCCCCGAGGCATCGCCCCATACCTGCGCCGCATTCAGAAAGAGGGTCACGCCACCCAATGGCGCGAAGACCCAGCGCCGATGGCTCGGCTCGCCGAGACTTGGTGGCTCGGACTGCGGCTGGCGGCCGGTCTCACCGCCGCCGAAGCCCGTGGGCGTGCCGCATGCCCCGCCGTGGACGA
Source organism: uncultured bacterium (assembly GCA_913058555.1). Classification (GTDB taxonomy): domain Bacteria; phylum Planctomycetota; class UBA1135; order UBA1135; genus Saltatorellus. Next base: position 9,340 of record CAJXRJ010000173.1, on the reverse strand, counting down.
ATCCGAGGATCCCGCTGTGGCCGTGGCCGAGGAGCTCCGCGGTCACGATCTCCTGGAGCGCACCGATGCAGGTCGCTATCGATTGACGGCACGGGGCCTGCCACTCGCCGATGGGGTAGCGAAGAGCTTCCTAAACGCCCTCGACGTCTAGGAGCGCCAGCAACATCTGCCCCGCCACGTCCGCGGCCCGTCCACGATCCGCTTCGCCGACGGCACACGACGAGTAGAGCCCATCGACCACGAGCTGCGCCCTCTCGGCCGTGGACACGGGGTCGGGCGCCCCTGCCTCCTTGGCAAGCTCCTCAAAAAGCCCGCGCATGCGCCGCTTGTGGTCCGCCGCCGCCCGGTGCACGGGGTGGCCCGCGTCGGGGAACTCCTGGGCCGCCAGGACGAACATGCACCCGTTCGGCCCGGCCCCCGAGACGGCCTTGGCGAGGGCTGCAAAACGCTTGCGGGGATCCTTCGATGCCCCGCGGGCGAATTCCTCGATGCTGGCCCGGCCGACCTCATCGAGGCGCTCCAGAGCGGCCACCACCAGGTCTTCCTTGGAGGGAAAGTGCTTGTAAAGCGTCGCTTTCGCCACGCCAGCCTCGGCGATGACGCGATCGATGCCCACGGCGTGCACGCCATAGGCACAGAAGAGGCGCAGAGCGGTTTCGATGAGGGTGTCGCGCTTGGTGGCGGTCATAGCTTCGTCGACACTCTAAGACGTCCCGGGACTGATTTGACTCCACCCGCGGGGATAGGCCGCGGTTAACCTCTTCCGGCCCAGATCCTTAGACCAAAGGAACGGGCCCACCTCCCTATGACCCAGAACTTTGCGGACCGCCTGACGAGTGCCGTCGAGAAGGCCGGCAACCCGATCGTCGTTGGACTCGACCCGCACCTGGCACTGCTCCCCGATGAGTTCCAGGTCGCCCGCGATCCCCATGCATCCCGTGCCGAGCGGGCCGAGGCGGTGGTGTCCTTCTTGACCGGGATCATTGAGGTATGCGCCGGGCGCGTCCCCGCCGTGAAGCCCCAATCTGCGTTCTTCGAGGTGCTCGGTGCCGACGGCGTGCGGGCCTTCGAACGGGTCGTGCAGGCCGCCAAGGCGGCGGGCCTGATCGTGGTGGGGGACGTCAAGCGCGGTGACATCGGCAGCACGGCCGCCGCCTACGCGGAGGCATGCCTCTCCGGCGCCGAGACCGACATCATGTGCGACGCCGCCACGGTCAACCCCTACCTCGGGACCGACTCGATCCAGCCGTTCCTGGACGCCTGCGAACGCGCCGGCGCCGGCATCTACGTCCTCGCCCGGACGTCCAATCCATCGAGCGCCGAGTTCCAGACGCTGAACGTAGACGGCGCAACCACCCTGGTGGATCACGTCGCCGACGCCATCTCCCGTTGGGGGGAAGGCCTCGTGGGGACCAGCGGTTGGAGCTCAGTGGGGGCCGTCGTAGGCGCCACCCACCCCGATGAGCTGCGCCGCCTGCGGAAGCGAATGCCCCACACGCCGTTCCTGATTCCCGGTTACGGAGCCCAGGGCGGTAGCGCGAAGGACATCGCAGGCGCCTTCGACGAAAGCGGGCTCCACGGCGCCCTTGTGAACTCCTCCCGGGGGATCCTGTTCGCTTGGCAAAAAGAGACGGAAGCCCACTGGAAAGACGCGGCCGTCCGGGCGATCGACGCCATGAGAGCGGACCTTGCCGCTGCCTTCGCCTAACACCGGGCACCCCCGCTCCACCTCCACTCCCCGTGCTGAGCTCCACCACGCAGGCCCTCCCTGCAGATCTATTCGGCCTGAGCGACGTGGCCCGCGCCGCCATCGCCGCGGGGCCCACTTTTGGGCCGATCCCGCTCCCGCGGCGCATGGACGAAGTCCCGCGGCCGGAGGAGCACCTCGGCGCTGAGGAGCGCGGCATACTCGCCGATTCCATTGCGCGGGGCTTTGAGAAGGCGGGACTGAAGCTCGCCCCCGAAGCGGCCGCGTCATTGGACGCCCTGCGGGTGGAAGGTACGTTCTGCGTGGTCACCGGACAGCAGCCTGGCTTCCTCGCATCCCCGCTCTACAGCCTCTACAAGGCGCTGCAGGCCTGCCGCGCCGCCTCCGAGCTGTCCGAACAGTGGGGGACGCCGGTGGTCCCCGTGTTCTGGAATCACGCCGACGACCATGACGTCGCCGAGGTGCACCATGCCTGGCAGCTGAACCGGAACCTCGACCTGCAAAAGGTGGCCCTGGCGGGGCTGTCGTCGGGACGCGTGCCCCTGGGCGAGCTGGCGGTCACCGAAGAAAACCAACGACTGGGCGCCGTACGGGCCCAGCTCCAGAACATCGTCGAGGAACACAAGGGCGCCGAAGCCGCCCTCGATCTCTTCATGCCAAAGGACGGTGAGACCCTTCCGCGGGCCCTCTCGCGAATCTTCGGCGAGCTGTGTGGCCGCTTTGGGCTGGTGGTCGTGGAACCCGACTGGATCCGGGCTCAGCTCTCCAGCGAGATGGGCCGCATCGTCTCTGGACCGAGCTCCTCCGCAGCGGGTGGACCCTCACTCGTGGCGGCCCTACGCGCCGGTGAAGCGGAACTCGAAGCCCTCGGCCTCAAGGCTGCCATCGGCATCGGCTCGACCGACGACGATGCAGGAGCCGCCGCCGCCATCGCCTATCGGCACGTCCAGTCGGACGCCGGGCCTGCGGAACGGGTGGCATTACGCGCCGGCGGCGAAGGGCTTCGCATGGACGGCGAACCAGGCTCCCGCACCCACGCGGAGCTGGGCGCCCAGATCGTCGGTAGCCCCGGCGAATGGTCCGCCGGGGCCCTCCTTCGCCCCATCGTGCAGGACGCCGTCTTCCCGACCTGTGCGTACGTGGGCGGTTACGGCGAACTCGGCTACCACGCCCAGCTGGGCCCTGCCCGCGACGCGGCCGGTCAGCCGCGGACGCCTTTCCTCGCTCGGGTGTCCCTCAGCATCGTGGATGACGACACCCGCTACGCCCTCGGACGCGTCGAAGCGTCGGTAGAGGAGGTCCTGCGAGCCAAAGGCGAGTTCAAGCCAGCGGACGACGACTCGGCGGAGCCCGAGGTCATCGCGGCCCTGCGCGAGATCGGCGCCGACGCCGCGCGCCGCCTCGTGGAACACAAGGGCGCCCTCGCAGAGCTCGAGCCGGCCCTCGCCGTCACGATCAAGAAGACCGCCGGCCACGTGGAACAGTCGATCGGCAAGGTCATCGACAAGGCCCTGCGCGTGCACCAAAACCGATCGGGCAAGGGCGCGCGACAGGTGCGCCGGGTGAACAGCACCCTCGTGCCGCGGAACGTGCCCCAGGAACGCGTGCTCGGGCCTTTCCAGTTCATGGCGCGCTACGGCGCCGCTTTCGTCGATGCCCTGCGGGAAGAGATCCCCTCTGTATCGTTCGAGCACATCGTCCTGCATCTCGAATCAGAAGAGCCTGAAGGTTCCCATGACTGACCCTGACGCTCCCAGCCCCGAGGCCCTTGATGTCCTCGTCATCGCCGCCCACCCCGACGACGCGGAGATCTCCGCCGGCGGGACGATCCTGCGCCTCGTGGACGCGGGCGCCCGCGTGGGCGTCCTCGACATCACCCGGGGCGAGATGGGCACGCGCGGCAGCCGCGAGGACCGCGACGCCGAAACGGCCCGAGCCACCGAGCTCATGGGCCTCGCCTGGCGCGGCAACCTCAACCAGCCTGATGGCCGGGTCCAGGTCACAGTCGACGCCCGCGAAGCCCTCGCCCGCCACCTGCGCGAGCTGCGCCCGGAGCTGGTGCTCTGCCACCATCTGGACGATCCCCACCCCGATCACGAGGCCAGCGCGCGTCTCGCGAAGGAAGCCTGGTACCTGTCGGGGCTCAAACAGCTCGCCAAAGTCACCGGCGGCCCTTCAGCGAAGCGCCCGACCCAGATGCTGCATTTCATGTCCCACACCCCCTTCGAGCCGACCTTTGTGGTCGACATCGAGGCCGTCTGGGACCGGAAACGGGAGGCCGTGATGGCCTACGCCACCCAGCTGGCCCCGGCGGAATCCGGGGACGACGGCAAGCATTTCCTTTACGGCACCGATATCTGGGAGCGGGTCGAGACCAAGGCCCGCACCTACGGCGAGCGCATCCGGCGCCGCTACGGGGAACCCCTACTGGCCCGGGAGCCCGTGGCCTTCGACGACCCGATCATCCGCTGGCTGGGCCAGTGACCCCCTCGAAAGACCGGCGCCGTTTATCCTATAGACGCTTCCCGAGCGCTCGGTCGCTCGCTTCCGCACCCTAGAACATCATGAGATCAGGCAACCCCGTCCTCAAAGAGTCCGTCTTCAAGGGCGTTTCGTTCCGCGACGAAGGCGCCGTCATCACCGCTCCGATGACCATCCAGGGGGTCATGGCCAAGACGGCCATCCTGCTCCTGGCGGTCACGGCGGCCGCTTCCTTCACGTACCAGAAGGCATATGCCACTGGCTTCCCAGCGGCATGGGTCATCGGCGGCGTCATTGGCGCGCTGATCCTGACCTTCGTGATCAGCTTCAAGCCGAAGCTGGCCCCGATGCTCGCAGTGCCCCATGCACTGCTTGAGGGCCTCTTCCTGGGCGGCATCTCAGCGATGTACGCGATGACATCCAGTGGGGCTGACGGCGGTCCGATCCCAGGGGTAGGCGGCAGCATCGTGCTGCAGGCGGTCATTCTGACGTTCGCCGTCGCGTTTGCGATGTTGGGCCTTTACGCCTTCCGCATCATCCGCGTGACCGAGAGGCTGAGATCCATCGTGATCGCCGCCACCGCCGGCATTGCGCTGTTCTACGTCATCGCCTTCGTCCTGAACATGTTCGGTGTTGGCGTGCCGCTGATTCACAGCAGCGGCACCATGGGCATCGCCTTCTCGGTCTTCGTCGTGGGCCTTGCGGCCTTCAACTTGCTGCTCGACTTCGATGTCATCGAGCGCGGCGCCAAGAGCGGCGCCCCGAAGTGGATGGAGTGGTTCGGGGGCTTCGCCCTCATCGTGACCCTCGTCTGGCTCTACATCGAGATCCTGCGCCTGCTGTCGAAGCTCCAGAGCCGCGACTGATCGACGAATCAGCCCTCACGGGGCGACCCGTCAAGGGCAATTCTCTCGAAGGCCCGGCGCCGCGGAAATTCCCCGCGGCGCCGGGCCGTTCCATGCCGCAATTCCGTGGGGGCCCCTAATGTCGGGCCTTTCGAGGTAATGAACGCACGGCGAGCCAGGCTTTGTAGACTCCGTCGCTCGACCCATGCGGCGCATCGCGATCATCAATCAAAAGGGCGGAGTCGGTAAGACGACAACCGCCGTGAACCTCGGAGCGGCCCTGGCCCGCCTGGGACGTCGTGTGGTCGTGATCGACATGGATCCGCAGGCCAATGCGTCCATGAACCTGGGTTCGGAGCTGGCCCCGGATGACCTGTCGACGTATTCGATCCTGACCCAGGGCGCCCGCGTGACGGACACCCTGCGTGGCACGTCAACGCCGGGCCTATCGATCCTCCCGTCGCACTTGGACCTCTCAGGCGCGGAGCTTGAGCTGGCCAGCGCCATCGGGCGCGAATCCGTCCTCAAGGACGCCCTCGACGAGTGGGAGGAAGGCGAAATCGCCCGCTCCGGACGCTCCCCGGCGGACGTGGTCCTGATCGACAACCCCCCGAGCCTCGGGTTGCTGTCGGTGAACGGGCTCGTGGCCTCGACGGAGGTCCTGATCGCCGTCCAGACCGAGTTTTTCGCCCTGCAGGGCCTCAGCAAGCTCATCGAGATCGTCCAGCTGCTACGGCGCCGGATGAACCCCGACCTCGAGGTCACGGGAGTGCTGGCGTGCCTGTATGACAACCGCTTGCGTCTGGGACGCGAGGTCCTCGGCGAGCTCCGAAACCACTTCCCCGTACAGCTTTTCAAGCGGGCCATCCGCACCAACGTCAAGCTGGCCGAATGCCCGAGCTTTGGGCGCACGATCTTCGAGTACGCGCCCGAATCCAAAGGTGCCGACGACTACCTGACGGTGGCACGGGAGTTCCTCGAGCGCGAAGGGGTCGATATCGAGGCCTCGGGCCGGGCCGTGGAAGCGCCACTTCCCGAGAAGGAGCCTGTGGCCGCCCCCGTCGCTGCCGCTGAGCCCGCGCTGGAGACAACCGTCGAGGCCGGCCCTGCTGCTGATCCCTCCGCTGAGGTGCCTACCGAGCAGCCGACTGCGGAATCGAAGGTTGAGGAAGCGCCAGCGCGGGCCGATGAGGCGGAGATGAAGACGTTCAACCTCGAACCCGTGCCTCCGCCCACCGAACCCCGGGCTCTGCCCACGCCCAAGCGTGGCGATCGGGGCGAAGAACGGGATCAGGTCCCGGGCAAGGAAGGGGCCGGACTCGATCGGAACCCCGCAGAAAGGACGAGCTGACATGCGCGTCGGAATCCTGTGCCACCCCACTTACGGCGGCTCGGGAGTGGTTGCCAGCGAACTCGCTCTGACCCTGGCGGGCAACGGGCACTCGGTGCACCTCTTCAGCCACGACGTGCCGCCGCGGCTAGAGCGCTCCCCAGGGCCAGTCGAGCTCCACGTTGCCCAGGGCAGCCCCTATCCGCTCTTCCACTCCACGCCCCACGACCTCGCGATCATGTCGCGCATTCTCGACCTGCACCGGGTCGAGCCTTTGGACGTCCTGCACGCCCACTACGCCTTGCCGCACGCCATCAGCGCGCTCATGGTGCGCTCCGCGGCCGCTTCGGCGGGTCTTCCGCCCCTCAAGGTCGTCACGACCCTGCACGGCACAGACATCACGCTCGTGGGCAATGACCCGAGCTACGCGCCCCTCACGCAATACGCGATCACGGCCTCCGACGCGGTCACTGCCGTCTCCGAGGACCTCGCGGCCCGCACCCGGGCCAATTTCGAGGGCCCCGCGCCCTGCGGCATCCATGTGATCCCAAACTTCGTGGACCTGGACGAGTTCAAACCCTCCGGGGACCGAGCGGACGTGCCGACGGCCATCCACATCAGCAACTTCCGCCGGGTCAAGCGGGTCCCGTGGATGGTCGAAGCCTTCGCCCAGGCCCTCGAGGTCCTGGACCAGCAGGGCAAGACAGCGGAATTGATCTTGGTGGGGGACGGGCCTCAGCTCGGCGAAGCGCGCCGCATCGCCCGGGACAAGGGCATTTGCGACCGAGTCAAGTTCCTCGGCCTACGCAACGTCCTGCCGGAGCTCCTGGCACCGGCAGACCTGTTCTGCCTCGCCAGCACGGAGGAATCCTTCGGGTTGTCCGCCCTCGAGGCCATGGCCGCGGGTACCGCGGTGCTCGGAACGCGCGTGGGCGGGGTCTCCGAGGTCGTCGAACACGGCATCTCCGGCCAGCTCGTGGAAGTCGACGATCAAGAGGGTTTCGCCGCCCAACTGGTGCAGCTCCTCGGCGATCGCGATCGAACGGCGGCCATGGGCCATGCCGCGAGGGAACGCGCGACGGCTCGGTTCGACCGGCGCGACGTCGTCCAGTCCTACGAGAAGCTATACCAGGGCCTGATCGCACCGTCGGCCGGGCCCTGCCCGTGATGCTGGCTCACCCCATCGAGCACGGGCCGCGGCCCTGATTCGACGATGAAACGCGTCCACCTGGACCACAACGCCACGACCCCGATGCGCCCGGAGGCCCTTGAGGCTCTCTTGGAGGCCCTCGACGCCGGCCTCGGGAACGCCTCGAGCGTGCACGACTCGGGACGACGGGCGCGGGCCGCGATCGACGATGCCCGGGAGCGCATCAGCGCCGCCCTGGCCGTCCACGAGGACGAAATCGTATTTACGAGCGGGGGCACAGAGTCCAACAACCTGGCCATCTTCGGTGCCACGGATGCGGGTCCAGCGGGCATGGGCATCGCCACGAGCACGATCGAGCACGCCGCCGTGCTGGAGCCCGTGGAGGTCCTCGAGGCACGGGGGCGGCGGGTCACGCGCGTCCCCTGCGACCCCTCGGGCCACCTGACGCCCCAGACCATCGCAGCAGCCACCCAGGCCAGCACGGAATCCCCGTACCTCGTCACGATCATGGCGGCGAACAACGAACTGGGGAGCACCACGGATCTACCCGCCCTGGCCGATGCCCTTGGTCGGGCCCGATCGAGCTCCCGACCGGGCGTCATCTTGCACACAGATGCCGTGCAACTCCTCGGGAAACGGCCGGCCCAAGGGCTCCTCGACTGGGTCGACCTCGCCACCCTCTCAGCGCACAAGGTCGGCGGCCCCGTCGGCGTCGGGCTCCTCCTCCGTCGCGTGGGTACACCGCTCTCCGCACAGCTGCACGGCGGAGCCCAGGAAGCCGAAGTACGACCGGGCACCGAGAACGTCGCTTCCATCTGCGCGGCCGCCCGCGCGATCGAGTTGGCAGTTCAGGAAACAGACGACTTTGGTGCGCGCACGAGGGTCCTCGTGGAGGAACTCTGGAAGGAACTCTCTTGCGCCCTGCCCAATGTGCACCTGAACGGCCCGCCACTCTCCGACGGAACACGGCTCCCGAACACCCTCAACGTGTCCGTGCCCGACGCTGGCGACGCGCGAATGCTCGTCACACGGCTCGACTTGGCGGGCGTTGAAGTCTCTGCGGGCTCCGCGTGCGCCAGTGGATCACTCGCACCCTCGCACGTCTTGCAAGCACTTGGACATGACTTGCAACGCGCGCGCAGCGCCGTGCGGATGTCCGTCGGGCGCACCACGACCCAGGAGGAGATATCCACAGCTGTGGATAGACTGCGCATAACCCTGGGGAAAGCGTCATAAGGCCGCTATTCGCACAGTCTCTCCATAGTTGCGAGTGAGATGTGCGCCGCGAGTCATTGACGGATCGCGTGATCGCGCTTGTAATCCGAGGCGTCGCGTGAGTGCGGCGATCGCAACAGACAATCACGTCGCCGACGTCTGATCTCGGGGCACTGCACCTCCCGAAAATGGACGACCGCACAACAAACGTTCGTGATCGTCGGCACTCCTAAAACGGGCACTTCTCTCTTGCGGACTGCGAGCCTAGCTGGCTGTCCTCCCATCGATTTGGCGACCGCGCCAAGGAACGAAAACGGGTAGCCGCTCCCCCCCCTGTGAGAGTGCGTGTCGCCACGGACCAGCAACGGCCCGGGCACGCACTGCACCCTGCGGAAACCCCTTCGTTTTTTGACAGATCCGGTTCTTGAAGGCCGCTCTCCTACCGAAGGAAAGGCACCCGAGACCTGACAGGCCGCCGAACCGATGGGCTGTTTGCAAAAGGGGGACCCCCACGACATCCCCCGATGTCATTGGTGGTCCCATCGTTCGCTCTGTCCCCGGGCTGTCTCTTATACACATCTGACGCTGCCGACGATATGCAGTGTGTAGAT
>CAJXRJ010000172.1 GCA_913058555.1 uncultured bacterium | reverse complement strand
CCTCAGGGTCGGGGGCCGAGCGGTGGCCCCGGCGCTGGGGCGACGGACCGATCGGCGGTAGAAGGGCTCGCGGTGCCGCAGGACCCAATCGTTGACGACGCAGAAGGGGCAGCGCTCGAGGTGCGGGGTCAGGTGCGCGATCCGCAGGGTCGTGGCATCGCTGGGGCGCGCGTGACGGTGGGTTGGTTCGGCGGCGAAGTTGGTTTCCTCGCGGGCGGATACGCGGACGACGCCGGCTCGTTTCGGCTGAGATGTCCGGAGCTTCTCCAGGTCCATCCGCTGACCCTTCGGAGCCGCGTGATCGTTGTTCGTGCCGAGGCTGAGGGCCACGTGGGGGAGCAGCGTACCTGGCGTGATTGGCCGCGTCCGGGCGTGCCCGTCGAGGACATCGTGCTGGATCTGACGCTCACACCGGGCCGGGTGCTGCAGGGGCGCATCGTCGACGCTGCGGGATCACCGGTACCTGGTGCGCAGCTGCGTTTTCGCTACGAGCCCGCAGAGGGTGGGCGCGGGCCTGTCGACGTGCGCATGCGCGCGGATGCTGAGGGCCGGTTTCAGAGTGCCTTGGTCGGCCGGCCGCTGTTGCTCTCGGCTCGGCACTGGCAGGTGGGCGTCGCTGTTCGAGCGTTGGCTGCGCCGAAGGATGGAGCGGGCGATCTGGATGTGGGGGACGTGACTCTGAAGGAGCTCGGGACGCTCGATGGGCGCGCCGTGTTCCGGGGTGGTCAGCCCGCGCCTGGAGTGCAGGTCGTTGCGGCGGCCGTGGAACACGGGCCCGAGGCGCGCCAGGCGCGGCAGCACTACACCTTCGATGAACCGAACGACGACCAGGGGCTGGCGGTCGGCCGTTGTACGGCCGATGACCAGGGTCTGTTCCACATGGCGGGCCTGGCGGAGGGCTCCTATGCGGTCTACGCCGTATCTCGGGCAGGAACCGGAAAGAGGTACGCCGGCAGACCCGTGGAGGTGTGGTACGCGGCGGGAGCCCAGGGCATCGAGGTCATGGTCCTGTTTCCGCGTCTTGTGGCAGAGCTCGTCGACGAAGACGGCCGGCCGATCGCCGGAGTCACGGTCACCTGCGACAGGGTGCAGACGGGGAACGATGGCGAGAGTTCCGTCTTGGATCGCCGATTCGCAGAATCGGCCGATGACGGCACCGTTGATTTTGAGGTCGATCCAGGCTGCTCTTATCAGCTAAGTGCCGGTGTGACGGGGGGCGGCACCGCGACCGAGGCCTTCGACGTGCCGGAGGATGCTCACGAGCTTCGGAAGCGGCTGGTGCTCCCCAACGGGGCGCCAACCGGTCGCCTGCGAGTCGCCATCGACGGCGCGGGGGCGGCACTGGCGCGGACGGGAACGATCTACTTGAGCACTCCCGGAACGGGGGATTCCGTCGAGGCCCTGGTCTTTGGCGACGTGGATGATCAGGGTTGGTGGAGGGTGCCTGCGGGAACCTACGACGTCGAGATCGAGATCGACACCTACGAGCAGCTCGACGTCTTCGACGCCCTCGTCGCGCCGGCGCGTCGAGTGGTTGTCCCGGCGGGCGGAGAGCAAGTGGTGAGACTCCGTACCCATTCCGGTGGCCGTTTTCGTGCGCGCTGGCGAACGCCTGCGGGCCCATTCCCGCCGGGGGGCGCGAGCATGCCTTCGCGGGCGGCGGACCCCAGTGCCTTCGCGCGCTTTCAGTCCGAGCATGGCGCGCAGGTGAAGCTCCGGCGCATCGTCGACGACGAAGGGGATCAGAGGCAAGAACTCTGGTGGACAGCGTCCTTCGCCCACGAACCGCAAAAAGGATTTCACGCACTCCGGCTCCTGCCGGATGAGGAATACCGATGCCGGCTACTGCTCGAGCCCGGGCCCTACACGGCACGCATTGAATGCCCGGGCTTCAGCACGTTGGACGCGACCGTGATGATCCACGCGGGCGAGGAGACATTGGTCGAGTGGGAGCTCGACGCAAAGTAGCCGCTCTTTCCAGATGGAAGGGTGACGGAAGTCAGGCCCCCGGGCGCCGGGAGGCATTCCCACGATCTCATCTGCAAGTGCCGATCGGACGTCCAGAAAAGCGGCGGGCAGGAGGCCTCGTATCACCGCGGCATGGGTTGCATCGTCATGGGGTAGCGGACCAGGATTGGGCAAGCCCTTCACGCCAGCAACACGCCGCAAAAGCGCGTTTGAAGTGCCCGGAGACTGGGGTTCTCGCGGCCCTCGATCGGGGGAGGGGCTGAAGGAGCACCGTCAAGCAATGCGAATCCGCTCCCGCGGGCCCGCCTAATGACCTGGCCGCGCGAGTCTAGCCCTTGCAGGTTCCCCAAACCTGAGTGACCATCGGTGTAGCGACGGATGCCGCCGCCCTGGAGGCACGTTGCCATTCCCCGCCATCCCCCTGGTACCGGCCCGCGGCGCGCCATCAATCCGCATTGCCAACTAGTCTCGCAGCTGACAGTTTCTATTCACGAGGCCGCCAGGCCGCAGCCCCGATTCGCTCGCATGACAATCAAAGTCTGGATCTTCCCCCTTCTCCTCGCGGTTCCCCTCGCGCACGCCCAGTCACCGTCGACCGTCGTGACGATCGACCCGGTCAATGAGCCGGACCTTCAGGTCCACCGGCCGCACGAGACCCTAAGCCACCCCCTCGGCGGCGTGGTGTCACTCTTCGAGGCGCGCATCGCTGGCCAACAGGTCTATTTGCTCCGACGGGTCGACGAACAGGGGAACCGGCTCTGGACCCATACCATTTCGCGCCTCTCGGGCGGGCTCCTGTGGTACCTGGGCAAGTCGACGGTCACCGAGAGCGGCTCCACGGTGTTCGCCTTGGGCTCGACGGATCTCACGACCGACACTCGCCTGGTGTCGCTCGACGCAGATGGTCAGGTCGAATGGGACGTGGGCTTGCCGTCCACCGTTGGTGGTGCGCAGGTCGGGGTGGCCGGTATCGGTTCCACTTCCAACGGCGATGTGCTGATCGGAGGCCTGATCGATAACTTCTTCATCCCGCCGTTCGCTGGAAAGGCGCACGTGCGGCGGATCGATGGAACGAACGGCGCTCTCATGTGGGCCTACCAAACGCCGTCCATCTCCTTCGCCCAGGCAGTTGTCCAGGACGGGAAGACTTACCTGGTCCACTACGCTCCGGCGGGAGTGACCGCCGAGTGCATCGACGAGAATGGCAACGTCCTCTACGTCACGACGACCCCTTTCCCGTTCACCACACTGCCCGGACCAGCCTTCATCGCGGTTTCCCCATCGGGCCAACTCGCCGTCGGACACGACGAAGCCTCCCCGTCCTCCCCGGGCGTGGAGATCGTCACCCTGGACCCCTCCGGCGGCATGCTCTGGAGCATTCACCAGCCAGCGACCTGGCCCCTGAACGACGCGGTCTTCACGGACACCGGAGACCTGGTCGTGATCGAGGCGAGTTCAGCTGGAAGGCTGGCGACTCGCCTCGACGGAATGGGCAACGTCGTCTGGCAACACGCTGCGCCCGCAGGGACGCGGCGGTATGCCCAGATCGAGCGCAGCGCGGGGGACGGAGTGGTGATCCTGGGCTTCGATAGCTCATCCGTACATCCCAACTCTGACGCCAAGCTCGAGTTCATCGACGCGGCCGGGGTCACGATCGGCCAGGAGCTGTTCGAGCATTCCTCCGCCACTTACGGATATGCCGGGTCCATGGCGCGCGATACACGCGGCAACCTCTGGGTTGGCCTGGTCCGCTTCGAGGGTGGATTCGATCCCACGAGCGGCGAGGTCGTCAAGGTTGTCCCTGGTGGTGACCCGAGCGCTGCGCTGTGCACGCAGGCGACCACGAACTCCACCGGTGCTCCGGGTCGCATGCGCACCGCTGGTTCCGGGTTCGCCACGGAGGATAACCTGACCCTCGTCGTGGACCGTTTGCCGGCCCATCAGTTCGTTCTGTTCCTCAACTCCCGTACACCGGGCTTCCTACCCAACCCGGGGGGGAGCCTCGGAGACCTTTGCCTCGGAGGCTCGATCGGGCGCTACGCCAGGACGGGCGAAATTCGGAGGACGAGCCCGGTGGGGCTCGCCTCCCTACAGCTCGACCTGCCAGACACTCCCAACGGCCTGGCCGCCGTCTCGATCGCGGCCGGAGGAACGTGGCACTTCCAGGCATGGCACCGTGACGTCGTGGGTGGCGTGCCTACGTCGCACCTGACCGGCGCCGTCTCGGTGATGTTCCTTTGACGTCCCGTGCAGGGCCCAACTTTCGTACCTGCTCGCCCTCTGCGACCTGGACTGGAATGAGTGGGCCCCCTGCCGGCTGCACGATGTGACTAGCAGCCGTTTCGTCGAGCGCCTTCGGCTTGGGAGCCAATCCCTGAAGATCCCACGGGCCAAGGAAAGAGCCTGGCGCCGTACTCAAAGGGCGGCGGGGCGTTAGCTGTCGAAGCGCACACCCACGCTGTTGCTCAGGTTCGACGCGCCGCCATCCCGGTACCAGGCTTGGAAGAACCAGGTCTGTCCACCGAGAACCGGCACACGACCGGAGGGAGTGGGGGTGGCGTTGGGGCTGATGGTGAGGGTCGCTGCGCCGTCGTTGCCCGCCTGGAAGATCTCACCGGGGGCGTCGTACCGCCCGATCCCACCGTCCAGGCATAGGTTGCCGACAAGTCCCATGGGGGTTGTCGGGGCAGAGATCGAAGGTCCCGCAAGGAACAGCCCGAAAGCGCCTTGAGGCGCACACTCCACACGAAGATCGAGGGAGCCGGTGAAGGCACGTGGCTCGCCCGTGATGGTCAGGCTGGCGGGCTTGCCCGTCGAGTTAGGGACCGCGGGGTCACATCCACGGGCCCCAAGGACGGCACGCTCGGGGGCGAGGGCCATGGCGCGCACCGTTCCGAAGTTTGCGAGGGTGGCTTGAGAGAGAACCGTGTCCACCTGGAGCCCGCCAGGGAGCTCGGTCACCCGAACGAACTCTCCTGCAGGCCCCGGCTGTGCCACGATCAGGGCCTCGCCTTCTTGGACATCAAATAGGTGGGGGTCTACACCCGCGCCGATCAGGTCGATCACCCGCGCTTCGTTCGGTCCCGCGATCGCGCCATCCAGATCCAGATCTTGAATCCTCCAGATGCGTTTCTGGAGGCGGTCGTCCAGATAGAGAGGCGCCCCGAGCCCGCCGCTACCGGGTGAAGCCATATGGATCGAGATCGCCCCAGGCGTCACGCCGGACATGGAAGGGGGGATCCTGAAGAACAGTGCGCGCTCTGTCGCCTGGTCGATGGACCCCGAACCGTCGAGATCCGTCAAGCGATACAACCCGGCCGGCCGGGTGCTGTTGTTGTTGCTGAGGTTGCCGTTTTCGAGGTAGTCCACAACGCCACCGCCCCTGTGCACGAGGTCCTGGGGGAAGTGGAAGGAACCGTCCGGTCCGAAAGGGAGAGCGTCGTGGTAAATGGTCGCTTCGCCGGGGCCATTGACGTCGCCGCTGAAGTCCGCATCCTCAAACCTCGCGACGCCGTCGAATCCGCCAGACAGAAACAGGTCGACCGCCGCCCACAGGACTTGATCCGCATCCTCCCAGAGCCCGTTGATGGATCCCGTATTGAGTGCGGAACCGTTCAGGCCTTGACCCCGAAGCCAAAGGGTCGATTCCCCAGGCCCCTCCGCGGTTCCGTCACCGTCGATGTCGCGCAGGTGCACGATATCTCCGACGAAGCCAATGGCATTGGACGCGATCATGACCGACCCGTCCCGCCGCACGAAGATCAGGTCGTACTGCGTGGAGGTGGACTGGTACCGGTAGAAGGGCCAGAGTTCGTTGGGGTCTTCGTAGTCACCGTCTTGGTTCAGGTCGGAGGCCCGGTGGATCACCCCTTGGCCCGACTCGGTGGCCGAGAAATAGAGATCCTGAAGGCCTTGGGCAGACCCGAAAGAAGCGAGCGCCCAGGGCGTCACAGCCAGGAACAGGGCGTGCATGGGGGAATAGCGAAAACGAAGGCTCATGGCTGATCAACGAGTCCTGGAGCGAGACAAAAGGAGCTGCGGCCATAGGTGGCCACCAACATCGGCGTAGATCCGCCGGCCCCCGCGCGCCCCATTCTCCCTTTTCTCCATGAAGTACCGAGCCAGGACCATTCTTTCACTTTCGATCCCAGCAGTCGAATCGCGATGGCATAGGCCGCCAACCCAAGCGTTCCGGGCCGGCCAATAGCCCAAGGAAAACGACCCTGGCTCGGGACTCCTTCCTGTTCTCCCCCTACCGCGATCTTGGCTGGTAGTCCAGCAGCTCCATGCGTTGGATGAGAGTCCCGTTCCGTGTGACCACCAGGTCAAGCGGTGGGCCTGGCAGGTCCCTAGCGAAGACGAACGTCGTGACCGTGTCACTCGGACCACTCAGGGTGTAGGTCCAACAGTCAAAAGTACCCGCCGCCGCCGTATGTCTCCCGGAAGTGATCGTGGTTGCGTTCTCGGGGAAGGACGCATGGGCTTGGAACGCCTTCCAGGTGGAGGGCGGATCGTCCGAGGCTCCGAGTACCTCCCCTTCTTCATCTGTGAGGGTGGTGGTAACAACCACCTGGCCATTCACATCAGGGCCGAAGGTCATACGAAGGCGCGGTGGTTGATTCTCGCCGCTCAAGACGTAATCGCGGGTGGCCCCCTCTACGCAAGCATCGCGAATCTCCTCGGCGCTGAATGGCGTGGGCAAGTGCCCGACCTCCATGCGGTTGGTTTCGGGCGGCCGGCTGTTCATGGGCGGTGGATCGGCGGGCGTGGAGGCGCAGGCGCTGAGCGCCGTCAGTAGCGGAAGGAGCAGCTTCTTCATGGGGGGATTGTACGTGTGGTCGTCCTCGCAGGCGGGATCGATGCCGGGCGTCGGAAACGTGCTTCTCAGGCCTTGACCCACCGCGAGGGGAGGGGCTTGTGCCTGCGAGAGTTTGACCAATTCGTGGGATCCAGCCCGGGGCGCGCCCGGGGGCCGTGGAACGCCCCTTGACGCGGAAGTTGGGGAAGCCCTGAGCAGAGCCCAGGGCATCCCGCTCTCCCCACTGAAGCGGCGCATGACCGCGGTTGACTTTGTCTATCTGCGCCCTTGCAGCAGAGCTCTCGCGCGCGCCGCTAATGGGTGCTTCGGGTCTAGTTCAAGGGCGATCCTGTACTCGCGAACCGCTTCTTGGAACTGCCCATTCTGTTGGAGGGCGAGTGCCAGCGCATAGCGCCCGTCGGCACGCTTGGGTTGCGCCGAGGTGAATGCCTTGAGGGCCTCGATGGCCTCAGGGAACCGCGAGGCTTGGGCCAACGCGACGCCCCAGCGCATGTCGCCTTCACCGGTCACTCCCTGGGGGGAGCGCCGTGCCCTGCGGAACATCTCATCTGCTGCGCCCAGTTCATTGTCCTCCAGGTGGAGGAGACCGCGCAAAGTCAGCGCCTCCCCGAGCATCGGCTGAGCGGCAAGCAAAGTCGCCAGTTCCTTCTTGGCCTCGTCCTTTCGTCCTGTCGCCGCATAGGCCGCCGCGAGGCGTGAGCGAGCAAGGACGTGCTCTGGGTTCATCTTCAACGTGCGCTCCAAGTACGGGCCAGCCTCGCTTGCGCGGCCGAGGCTCAAAAGGGCGTGCCCCATGCGCGAATGAATAGCGTGCTCGTCGTCTCGCTCTTTCAGGGTGACACGCAGATTGGACACGACTTCTTCCCAGCGCCCTTCCGTCGCAAGTTGTTTCGCGCGCTGCAAGCACGCTTCAGCGCTCGTATCGACCTTCTGCATCTCAGTGACCATGGAATCTCCATCGGACAGCCTGACTTTGAGCCCTGCCGTTCTTCCAGCGAGCTCCCGCGCCTTCTCACGTTCGCCCGTGAGCGCGAACGCTCTAGAGAGCGCCGCATTCACCGGACGGTCGTCGGGTGCTGCCTTCAACGCCAGTTCAAGGTGCCGACGCGCTTCCTGCGGATCACCCAAGAGAATGAGCACTTCACCCAGGTTGGCATGGGCCTTGCCATAGTCTGGATCCTGAGCCAGGGCGGCTTCAAAGGCCTCGCGTGCTTCCGTGAGACGCCCGGCGCCGGCCATGAGATTTCCCTTCGCCAGGTAGAGCGGCGGATACTTCGAGTCAATCGCCCTGGCCGCCTCGAGATACTCAAGCGTTCGCTCGGGATCCTCGCCCCGCTGCTCGCGGGCGTGAGCCAGAAGGTACGGGTAACGGAAACTCGTGGGATCGAGTGCGTGCGCACGGCCGTAGCACACGATCGCTGACTCGCACAGATTATGTGCATGGAGCGCGATGGCGTATTGGCCCCACGCCGCAGCGGACTCAGGCGCGCTCTCGAGCGCCAGGTACCGCGCATCGAGCAAAGCAGCCACGGCGTTCTCCATGGCGCTAGTATCGACACGGGGAGGCAACACAGCCTCCTGACCGCATGACGAAAACAACAGGGCGAAAATGATGAGGAGGCGACTCATGGCATTTTCTCCCCAGCGCCCTTCTCGACGACGATCAGTGAATCAAGGGTAGGCACTGCGAAGCGCTCGCGCTCGCCATCGGGCCAGAGCACAGCGAGTGATGCCCCAGTTGCGTCCACTCTGCTTGGGATTCCGAAGTGGGCACGTGGATCTTGGCTGCTTAGGTACCCGCTTGAGGCCCGTATGGTCCGTACCCACGTGTCGTCACCCGTGCGGAGTTCAATCTCGGCGCCCAGTGCTCGCCGGCGGAGATTGGGATCGATGGCGTCAACGATGAGCCAGCTCCCTTCGCGGGGCGCGTCGTTCCGGTAGATACGCACCGGCCCGTCGATGTGCGTCATCACGAGGTCAAGATCACCGTCGCCGTCGAGGTCACCCTGTGCGAGTCCGCGGCTGACGTCCGCTGGACCGCAGAGTTCGCTCTCGCTCGATGACTCCATCTCGAAACGCCCGTTTCCATCGTTACGATAAAAGAGATTGGACTCGGCGAGCAGGTCGAGCGGCGGACGCGCGACGGAGCCAGATGGTGCTTCGCGCCGGCGGACGCGGCCGTTGGCGACCACGATGTCGAGGTCCCCGTCCAGCTCGGCGTCGAACGCGCAGACGCCGAACCCCGTGAACTGCATGCTGGACGCGGCGAGTCCGGCTCGACCCGTTGCGTCCGTGAAGCCGCGGTACTCACCGAGGTTCTTGTAGAAGCTGTTCGACTCCTCGAGCAGGTGCGTAAGAAAGAGATCCGTCGCACCATCGCCGGACAGGTCCTCGGCGACGACGCCCATCCCCGCTTCCGGCCGGCCATGAAAGTTGAAGGCGACACCCTGAAGCATCGCGTCGTCGAGGAACGTCCCGTCCTTTTGATTGATCCAAAGATGATTCTGGTAGGCGTCGTTTGCGACATAGACGTCTACCCACCCGTCACGGTTGAAGTCGTTGCAAACAACGCCCAATCCAGCACCCGCCAGAGCCTGGATTCCGGAGGTGGCGCTTACGTCTTCGAACGTTCCGTCTCCATTGTTGTGCAAAAGCACGTCCGGAAGTGGGTCGAAGTTCAGCGGGCCGCAGTAGTCGAGTTCCCCCGCAGGCCCCTTGCACTCACGCTCGTCGAAATCGACGTATTGCGTCACGAAGATGTCGAGGAATCCATCCCGGTCGTAGTCGAGGAAGGCAGCCGAGCAGGACCATTTCGCAACGTCGATACCCGCGGCTTCGGTGACGTCCTCAAACTTGCCATCCCCCTTGTTCCGGAAGAGCTTATCTCCGCCCACGCACGAGACGAAAAGGTCCTCATCCCCGTCGTTGTCGAAGTCGCCGATGGCAACCCCCATCCCGTACCCTGTCTCGTCGACGCCTGCCCCGGCGGTAACGTTCGTGAAGGCCCCCGTGCCATCATTCGTGTAGAGCGCGCTCTTGCCACCGGCGCCGTTCGGACCACCGTTGACGCAATAGAGGTCGAGGTCGCCATCACCATCGCAATCGAAGACGGCGAGTCCGCCGCCCATGACCTCGGTCAATAGGAGCCGGCCGCGGATGTCAGCGTCGTGACGGAAATCCACGCCGCTCGAAGGCACCTCAGAGAACCAAGCGCCGCGTGCATTCGGGGACGTCGGGCCCGAGTCTTCTGAGCAGCCGATCGCGACAAGCGCGAGAATGAGAGACGGTGTGAAGCGCATGGGAGAGAGATACGAATGTGGCGCAGGCGGCGAGGACCCGGCACTTGCTCCGGCTTGGGCTTGATGGGGCGAACCCTGGTGAGTCCGTGAAGGAGTCTTTCCGTATCGAACACGAAGGGCTCCCGGACGGCCAAGAGTAATGGACCGTGGCTGGCGCCGAGGCCCTTGGCGGAGGGAATAATGGGCCCATCCCACGCTGACTCATCGAGTCGGCAGGCGACGCCGAGCGGTGGCCCAACGTTTCTTGGGGATGGGGCAAGACCGTCTGTCCCTCGCGCCAGCTCCTGTGCCGGTCTGCGGAGACTGCCGGGTGCCTTCCTGGCGCGCTGGGGGAGAGGGCGGTTCGGGCGCGCCCTTGCCTTCGCTAGACCCTCGGATCGAATAGGAAGGGCGTGGCTGGAGTGGGGACAGGTCCTGCGCGCGGCGGCGCTGGCCAGGAAGCTCCCGGCGGTGACACTCGTGCGCTCCCCCGTGGGGTTCGGTGCCCCAACTTGCACGGCCATGTTGATGGTCGCCAGCGACTTCCTCGTCTCAGTCCGTTGGCGCGGACCCTCCATGAGAAATGCGGGCATTGTCCACGGCACGGGTCTGCCATCGCCGCCATGGAATTGCTGAAGTTCGAACCTGCCGGCTCGTATCCTTGGGAGCATGAATTCGAAGGTACTTGTCGCGGTCGCTCTCGTCGGTGTCGTCGTGTTGGGGTTAGTACGTTATCTCGGCGACTCAGCCGCCGGACCGGACGCTATGGTCTCGACCGCAAGTCACATCGCGCGGGCACGTGCGGCGACTTACTTCGAGGACGGTAAGTACGCGGACGCCCGCCGGGAACTTGCTCCTTTGGTCGAGGGCAGCTCTGTCACGCCGCAAGATCTGTTGAGTGCCGCGGCGGTCGAGTTTCACGACGTGCAATATGAGGCAGCGGAGGCCCTCTTAGAGCGGATCGAAGCGGAGGCGCCCAGGTCCCCCGGTTCGCACTATATCCGCGGCCGCATGAACCGCGCGCGCGGCGACTACGAGGCAGCGGAGAGGTCCTTTCGGATCGCCCATGAGGAGGCTCCTGGGGATCTGCCTTCTGCCATCAGCCTCGCGATGGTCCTGAGTGAAATGGGCGAGACGGACGAGCAAATCGAGGCAAACCTCCGGGAGGCTGAAGAGCTCCTTCGCGCTGTCTTGGAGGTGGGCGTGGATTTTGGCGGCAGCTGGTACGTTACCGCCGCCTATCGTCTGCATCGGATCTCGATCGAGCAGCAACGGGACCCCGAGGTTACGCAGCGTTACAGCGATCTGTGGCGCCAGCTGTCGGCACAGGACTACAAGTCGGTCACAGAGCAGGATCTCGACAAGGGCAGCTTTGCCGTCGTT
>CAJXRJ010000171.1 GCA_913058555.1 uncultured bacterium | reverse complement strand
GCAGGGATTGTGGCGGTTTCGTGCGGGGCGAAGGCCAAAGTGCGGAGCCAGCTTGCTACGGTTCCAACGTCACGCAGGTGGAGTCCGTACCATGGAGCCCCGACAGGCACGATTGGGAGTACGCTGGCGCCGTGTGGTCGAGGTCTTGCGCAAGCGGTGGCCTGTGGGAGTGAAACGTGCACGCCCATGTCCCGCAGCGTTCGAATCCCCAAGGCCGGCGGATGGATGGGAAGGGCCGTAGGTACTTCCTGGGCCATGTCTCCGCACCCATCAGGTATCCAAAGACGATCCAGGTCGATTCCACCAACGTATGAAATGCTTAGCAGGGTTCCTCCTCGTTGCCCAAGCCCTCGGTTCTTCGGTCTACGCGGCTGGGCTGAGTGACGATCCCGATGCCGATCGATTTGAGGTCATGGTGCTCGCGCGCGGATTGCCCCGCCCCATGGAGCTGACCGTTGCGCCGGACGGCCGCGTGCTATGGATCGAGCTGAACGGTCGCTTGCGCATTTTTCTGCCCGACTCGGGGGAGGTGTTCGAGGCGGGGACGCTGGAAGTGTTCGCGGATCAGGAGAACGGGTTGCTCGGCCTGGCACTGGACCCTGACTTTGAGCAAAACCACCAACTGTACCTGTTGTATTCGCCGCTCGAGTTTTCCGGTCAGCGCCTGAGTCGCTTCGCGCTCAACGGCAATCAACTGGCGTTGGATTCAGAGCAGGAGCTGTTGACCTTCGAGGAACAGCGTCGGGAGTGCTGCCACCACGCGGGCTCGCTCGAGTTTGGGCCCGGCGGGCTGCTGTACATTGCCAGCGGGGACAATACCCACCCGGGAGGTGACGCCCAGGGCTTTGCCCCCCTGGATGAGCGTCTAGATCGCTCGCCCTACGATGCCCAGAAGGGGCCATCCAATACCCAGAGCCTGAGCGGCAAGATCCTGCGCATCCGGCCGACGGACACCGGCTACGAGATTCCTGAGGGCAACCTCTTCAGCGATCCGGCCGTGGGGCGACCAGAGATCTACGTGATGGGTTGCCGCAACCCCTGGCGCATCAGCATCGACCAGCTCACGGGCTACGTCTACTGGGGTGAGGTTGGACCCGATGCGTGGAATGACGGCGAACGCGGTCCGCGGGGCTACGACGAGATCAATCAAGCGCGCAGGGCGGGCAACTTCGGTTGGCCGTACTTCATCGGAGACAATCAGGCATACCACGACGTGGACTTCGAGGGCGGGGACGTCGGGGCGGCCTTCGATCCGCAGCGCCCGGTCAATGCTTCGCCCAACAACACGGGCTCAAGGGTCCTGCCGCCGGCCCAGCCCGCGTGGATCTACTACCCCTACGGCGATTCGGAGGTCTTCCCCGATTTGAACGCTCCCGGTGGACGCACGGCCTGCGCGGGGCCCGTATACGACTTCAGTGCCGAACTGGAATCCGCGTCCAAGTTTCCGCAGCACTACGACCGTTGCTTGTTTGCCTTTGAGTGGTCCCGCAACTGGATCATGGCCGTGCACCTGGACGCCGAATCCGGTATCGAGCGCATCGAGCGCTTCCTGCCGGATCGGTCCTTCAAGCGGCCGGTGGACATGGAGTTCGGACCGGACGGCTCGCTCTACATGTTGGAGTACGGCAGCACATGGGGCGAGAACACCGACTCGGCCCTCGTGCGCATCGACTTCCAGGCGGGCAACCGTGCCCCCCGTCCCAAGATTAGCCACGGGGACAATGTGGGAGCGACGCCCCTGGTTCTGCAGCTCTCGAGTGTGGGCACGTTGGATCCGGATGGGGACGCAATGAGCTACAGCTGGCGCGTCCCACCCGCCCAGGAGGTGCTCTCCACCAGCCCCAATCCCGAGCTGACCTTCGAGCAGGAAGGCACCTACAACCTGGAGCTCACCGTGGCGGACACCGCGGGCGCGAGCGCCACGGCAGTGGTGCCGGTGCTGGTCGGCAACTCACCTCCGGAAGTGCGCTTTGAGCGGCCAAGGGATGGCGGATTCCTGGTGCTGGATGAACCCATCGACTGGTTGGTGCATATCAGCGATGCGGAGGACGGTGAGTCGGAGGACGATCCCTTCAGCATGATCGAGCACGTCGCGGTGGAGGTCAGCTTCCATCCGGGCGCTCCGCCGGCCGTCGGCGAGGAGACGGTCAGCGTGCACGATCCCGGCCGCGAGCGCATGAAGGGCAGCGACTGTTTCAACTGCCACGCCGTGGACCATCGCATCATCGGGCCGGGCCTGGCGGAGATAGCCGCGCGATATCGCGGCCGTGCCGATGCCCTCGAACAATCCACCGAACGCGTCATCCAGGGGTCGAGCGGCGTGTGGGGTGATGTGCCCATGCTCCCGCATCTCCATCACAGCCGCGAAGAGGTTCGCCAGATGGTGGCGTGGGTTCTGGCTCTCGGTGAGGACGAGCCCGCCTACGAGGTGCAACGTGGCCTGCGGGGGTTGGTGCAGACCAAGCCCGAGGGTGGGGGCTGTATTCTCGAAGCCGAGTACACCGATGGCGGATCCGAAGTGATCGGACCCCTCGTCGGCCGGGCCCGCCTCCGCCTGCGCCATCCGGCAGTGGAGGCCGAGCACTTCAGCTCACGCTCCGGCACGTCCACGCTTTCCTCCGAGACCGCCAGTGGTGGCAGCTTCATCGGTGCCATCAACAGCGGCGACCACCTGCGCTTCCAGGACATGGACCTGGAGGGAATCGAGAGCGTCTCCCTCCGGGTCTCCTCCGCCGGCGCTGGTGGCTGGATCGAACTGCGGGCGGATAGCGTCCTTGGGACCCTGCTAGCGCGTACCGAAATCGTGCCCAATGGAGCCTGGGAGGAATGGTATGAGACGGCGCTGCCCCTTGTGAATCCCGGCGGGCTCCACGATCTGCTCGTGGTCTTCGGGAATGACGAAGGAGGGAACGGTCTGATGAACCTCGACCGTTGTCACTTCCTGCGCGCAGGCGAGAGCCCACGTGCCGTGGATCTCGCCAGCGCCCCTGGGCCCTACGACGATTGGGAACAAGCGGGCTCGCTCTTCATTCTCACCACCCCCGAGGGGGCAGATCTTCCGCCGGAAGCCAAGGTCTCAGGCTTCCCCCTCTTGGTTCGTCTAAACGCGGATTGGTTCGACTTCGGGCAGGCCCAACCAACGGGCGCGGACGTGCGCTTTAGCTCCGGCGATGGCAGCGCCTTGGCCTACCAGATCGAGCACTGGGACCCGCAGCAAGGAACCGCCAGCATCTGGGTTCGCATCCCGAGCATCCAAGGCAACGCGCGTCAGGAACTGCGCATGCATTGGGGCAACCCGGCTGCGGCCAGCGAGTCCAGCGGTCCGGCCGTGTTCAACCCGTCGAACGGTTACCTGAGCGTTTGGCATCTCGGTGACGAGGTACTGGACGAAGTGGGCACCCTCGAGTCCGAGGACACGGGCACCCAGGGCATCGCCGGCCTTATCGGTAAGGCGCGACACTTCCCGGACGGCAAGGGCGTCTACTGCGGCCAGGAGATCACCAGCTACCCCACGGGGCCCAACAGCACCCACAGCACGCAGGTTTGGTTCCGTGCCCAGGGGCCCACAGGCAGGCTCGTGGCGTGGGGGAACGAAGAGCGGCAGGGCAAGGTGACGATGCAATACCGCAACCCGCCCCTTGTGAGAATGGACTGCTACTTCTCCGATGCGGACGTGACTGGAGACTGCGCCGGGGCCAGTGGGGAATGGACCCTGGCCATGCACACCTACGAGAAGGGCGAGTCACGCATCTACATCAATGGCGTGCTCGCCGGGAATGGCAACCCGCGCGCCCAGACCCTGTCGGTTCAGCGCCCGGCGCGGCTCTGGCTTGGGGGCTGGTACAACGATTTCTCGTTCGTGGGCGATATGGACGAGGCGCGTGTCTCGAGCGTGGCGCGCTCCGCGGACTGGGCGCGCTTGGAGTACGAGAACCAGCGGCCCATGCAGACCCTGCTGGGGTCCTTGGTTCAGCCCGGGGAGGGGTCCTCCTTGTCCGCCCAGGAGCTGCTTGTGAGCGAAGGCGGTAGCGCCGGCGTGCGGGGCGAGGCCTTGGGCGCGCAGAAGGTCTACTGGACTCTCGACCAGGGGGCGGGGCCCCGCGTCGTGGCGGTCGACCGATTCCACTACACGCTTGAGGCTGGGCGGGTGGTGGGGGATGAGTCGTGGCTGCTGCGCTTTCACGCCATCTACCCGGAGGAAGTAGAGACCCTAGACTGCCGGGTGCAGGTGGCGGAGGCGGTGCCAGAGCCGCGGTTCACCCTGCAGGCGCCTGCGAGTTGGGACGGGCGCGAGGCCATCGTGGTGAGGCCACGGATCACCAACTTGGAGGAGCTGAAGGCGGCCGGAGTCGCGGATTTTCAGTACGACTGGTCAGTGCAGGGTCTGGCTGTGATCCAGCAGATCAAGCCCGGTCGACTCGAGCTGAATCGATCCCAGAACAGCGGGGCGTTGACCGTGCAGTTGACCTTGCGCAATGGCGGTTCCGCGGTCACGGGGTCGGTCTCGATTGAAGTGCAGGAGCCAGACCAGGACCCATGGGTAGAGCGCGTGCCCGCTGAAGACGAGCAACCGGAGGAGGGCCAGTTCTACGCGCGCGGCCCGTCAGGTCTCGGCACTTTGATCTACAACGGCGCCCTGGCCCAACCCGCCGATGGGGTCTTCCTGAAGCTCTACGCCGATGACGAACTCCGCTCGCATCAGACCCAGGCCCTGGGTGCGGATCGGGCCTACGGATTCACGGCTGAGCTCGAGCCAGGACTCGTCAAGTATCGAGTTGAGTTCGGATCCCTGAGCGGCGAGAGAGAAACGCTCTTGCGTTCGGTGGGGGATCTTCTCTGCGGGGATGCGTACATCATCCAAGGTCAATCCAATGCCCTGGCCACCGACACGCGTGAAGAGTCCCAGCGCGACACCCATGAGTGGGTGCGCAGCTACGCCCGGGCCCGCTTCCATCGGGAGGGGCAGCAGCAGAACCTGTGGTGCAAGCCCGTCTGGAAGGCGCAGAAGCAACACCGGGCGGAGCTTGGTTGGTGGGGCATGGAGCTCGCCAAGGGGCTGGTGGAGAGCCAGCAAGTGCCGATCTTCATGATCAACGGTGCCGTCGGCGGGACCCGAATAGACCAGCACCAACGCAATGAGGCGGACCCCACCGACCTCGACACTATCTACGGTCGCTTGTTATGGCGCGTACGCGAGGCACGTTTGACCCACGGGATCCGCGGCATCCTTTGGCACCAGGGGGAAAGCGACCAAGGCGCCGCCGGGCCCACGGGCCGCTATGGGTGGGAGATGTACCAGGACGAGTTCGTGCGCTTGTCGGACGGCTGGAAGCGGGACTTCCCCAACCTCCAGCACTACTACGTTTTCCAGATCTGGCCGAATGCCTGCAGCATGGGCAACGGGAACGGTGACATGCTCCGCGAGGTGCAGCGCACTTTGCCGCGGCTCTACTCGAACATGGACATCCTGCCGACCTTGGGAATCAAGCCCCCCGGTGGCTGTCACTACCCGTTGGTCGGTTGGGATCAATTCGCCCATCGGCTTCAGCCCCTGATCGAACGGGACTTCTACGGCCGAATCGGTGAGGGCCTCGAAGGCGGACCTGATCTGGTGCGCGCGAGCTACCGCGATGCGGATCGCCAGGCGATCGTCTTGGAATTCGATCAAGCCCTCGTTTGGTCGGACTCACTCTTGGATCAGTTCCACCTGGACGACGACCCCAATCTGCTGGTTCGGGGTGAACTGGCCGGTCACGTGCTGACCCTTTTCCTGGGGGAACCCTCGGCGGCGAAGACGATCTCCTACCTCAAGGAGCAGTCCTGGAATCGCGAGAACCTGCTCCGGGGCCACAGCGGGATGGAAGCGTTGAGTTTCTGCCAGGTGCCGATCGAGTAGGCCGAACGAAAGGGCCGTCCAGCCAGTTGCGCACCCTGTACCGAGGAAGCGCTCACTGGCTGGACAGTCGATCCATCGCACGCACTACGGCCAGCGGTCTAGCCTTCGACGATCCTGTCCGTTGGGCCGGGTCTCGCGGCCCGGACGGGTCGCGGGACATGAACGGGCAATCGGCTAGTCGGTGACGTGCTCGCCGACTTTGGCGCCGGGCTCGAGCCGGTAGACGCCGCGCTTGGGCTCGACCAGTTCGTCTTCGAACAGCTGGGGGTCGATCTGCGCCCCGGGCGCGCTCGCGACCTCGATCAGGTTCCCGTGGGGATCGCGCACGAACATCTGCATCTTGCCGTTGGGGAGCGCGCGCACGCGCCCCCACGGATCGATGTCGATGGCGCCCGCGGCCTTGGCCCGCCGGAAGACGCCCTCGAAGTCGGGAACCTCAAGGCAGAAGTGCCCCCGGTAGGCGCGCGCGTCGGCCAGCACGTTCATGTGAATCTGCTGGCGGTCGTTGATCCGAAAGAACTGCGACGCCATGCCCTGGTCGGGCGTTGGGTCGAGCGGCAGCCCGAGCACGTCGCGGTAGAACGGGATCGCCGCCTCGAGGTCGTCCACGTTCACATTGACGTGGTGGATATGGGCGTCGGCACTCATCGGATGAGGGGCAGCATCGTCGCCGAAGCGGTCTCGTAAAGCATGGTGTAGTACTCCTCGGACAAGAGGCTCGAGCCGTGATCCTCGATGAACTTGAGTTGCTCAGGCGAGATCTCCACGGGGTTCTTTTCAACCTGGTTCGTCCACGGTGACACCGGGGTCCGATCGATCGGCGCCACGGCTTCCATGGTCAGTGCACCGTCGTAGCCGCACTCCTTCAAGGTCTGCACGAAGGCCGGCCAGTCGACCGCTCCCATTCCAGGCGCTAGGCGGTTGTTTTCGGCGATGTGTACGTCGACGAGGCGCGACTTCGACGCGCGGATGGCGGCGTGCATGTCTTTTTCCTCGATGCTCATGTGGAACACGTCGAGGCAAACGCCGCAGTTGGGTCCCACGGCCTCCGCGAGCGCCATGGCCTGATCCGCTCGATTCAGGAAGTACGTTTCGAACCGGTTGAGCGGCTCAAGCGCCAAACGGACGCCGCGCTGCTCCGCGAGCTCGTAGACCTCTTGCAGGCCGGCGACGACCCATGCCCATTCTTCGTCCGGGGTGGCGTCGGGCACGACTTTTCCCACCGTTGCAGGGACGACCGTGAGCTCGTGGCCCTCCAGCTGATGGACCATCTCCACGAGCGACTTCATGTAGTCCACTGTCGCGGCCCGTTGCGCGGCGTCTTTGGCGGCGAGGTTGCGGTCGCCGAGCGTGAGCGTGACTGCTCCCCAGCATCGGATCCCGTACTGCTTGAGCAGTGGCAGGCATTCGTCGGGGGGGTACTGCGTAGGCTCGCCGCTGATCTCAATGCTCTCAAACCCCAGCCGTTTGATGCGTTTGAGGGTGATTTCGAGCGGCTCTGCGCGCATCCAGTTGTGGGTCGAAAGGTGCATGCAGCGAGTATACGAACCACATTCGGTTCGCGAGGCCTCCCTGCGTCCCCAACGCCCGTGAACGGCGCCCCGCTTGGGCGGATCAGGCGGCCCGTATCGAGGAAGCTCAGCCGAGGCCCAGGTGTTCGCATAGGTGCCGCGGCTCGGCGCCGGAGGGCAGAGTCACCTGGAGCTCGCCGACCCCTTCCGTCGCGGAGCTTCCAAGGCCCGGTGCGATCGCGCGTGCCCCGGGCCTTTTCCCCCTGGCGTGCGTTCACCGCGTGAGCAACCGGAAGGTGAACCCCGTCTTCGTGCGGCGGGCGGAGGTGACGAGCTGAGAGTCGAACGGGTCCCTCGCGGGCTGCCCTTCCTGTAGCGGGGGGAGGCGCATGTCCCCGGCGGAACCCGAGAACATGTACTCCCGAAGGGGCGCCATCTCGACACAAGCCAGGAAGCACGCGCCGCTGTTTTCGTCGATAGCGGCCTGCATCCGAGACCCGTCGATCAAGCTCGCGCCTTCCGCGCGGCTGAGCGCCCTGAGGCTGCGCTCCAGAACCCGTCGCGAGATGGCGATGCTGAACGCCTGGGGCATGAAGGCAATTCCGCCATCGAATTCATCTTCTTCGTCGATGACGTAGGCGTCGACACCGGCGACCTCTTGCATATCGAACACGTTGGCGAGTCCACCCGCATCGAATAGCTTCTCGATCGCAGCGTGGAAGGCTTCGCCGTCGAGCAGGCCGGCGTAGATTCCTAGCATCGTGAACTGGCGCTCGTCACTTGTGGGGAGACCGTCTCCAGGCTGTTCCGGCTCGATCATGTAGACGGCGAAGTCGCCAGCAAGTTGGTTCAGCACGTCCACAACCGGATCGACATCCGCGTAGCCACGGGAGATTTCAAGGCCGCTGTCGAGGGTTTCAAACGCCTCGCCGCGACCCGCCTTCTCGACCGCCGCGCGCGCGCGCCCGTAGAACTCCTTGATGTCCCAGTGGAGGGCGTAGAGGCCCCAGACACTCTTGGGGAGGTTGGAGGGCAGCGCGTGTGGAAGGGGTTTGTAGGTGTCGGCCAGACTCGCAGCGAGTGTTCCCGGGGGAATGTGCAAGGTGGCGTTACAGTCCACCCGTGCTCCCGGGAACAGGTCGGCACTGACGTGGAGCCAGGTCCCCTTCTCGAGCCCGAGCAGATCGGTGGGGTCCGGGAGAACGCCCTCGACCGCCCTCTTCAATTCGGCTTCAGCTGCGTCGACGAGCGGTGTGAAGTCGATGAAGGCCTCGGGGCCCGCGCCCTGGCCGCCGCCGCTTTTGAGGTACGACGAGACCAGCGGCACCCGGCGCTCACGCCCGAAGCGTGGCAAGCATTCGGTCAGCGCTGCAGTGACTGCCTCAAGGCTGTCACCCGAGTAGATGGCGATCATCTCTGGGTGATCGACAAAGGCTGCGAAATGCCCCTTGCGCCCCTCCCAGCCGTTGATGTCGGCCGGCCAGGCGGCCAGTTGAATGGAGCTTCCGTCGACTTCGAGCAACGGCTGCTTGACGGCGCCATCTTCGGGCAGCCACTCGCTCACAAGCTGGACGAGGTGATCCCGATTCGCGGGGGGCGTTGTGATGAATCCCGCGACGCTCCCCGCGTCGAAGAACACCACCTCACCCTCGAGCGCGTCGGCCATCGCAAGCAACTCATCAAGGTCGCCATGGGCCTCGGTCTGCACCGCCTGGGCGAAAGCGCCCATGAAGGGCTCGCCGTGTTGGGTACCGAGCAGGCGGTACCAGTCATTGCGATCGGCACGTGCACGGAGCTGCGAGATGTCGCGGCAATGCACCAGTGCGTAGGCATCCTCGGGAACCATGGCGAGGAGCGAGGGGGCCTCGGAGAGCGAGACCGTGCTAAGGAGCGGGAGGATCAGGGGCGACAGAAGCATGGTGGGACACTCCACACAGGTGGTGAGGTTGGTCGAGGAGTCAAAGGCTTCCTTGAGTGTGTGGTCCATCTCCGATCCCAGCAATCGACTCCCATGATGGGGAGCGATTCACCGTGCTTATCGACCGCTCCTTGCCCGGCCCCACGGGCCTGGGGCTTTCCCCCGGGCAGGGTATTCCTCGTTCCTTCCCGGCCCCTTTGCACGCCCGAAGGGCTTCATCGTGCCGGTGCCGCCGGTCGGGCTTGGAAGCATGGTTGTGGTGGCAACCCAATCCGGACCAAGACCCGAACGGGGCCCAGGACCTGCTTCGAAGACGGCGGGACCGGGCGGTGGTGCCACCGCCCGGGATCCCGGTACCGTCAGTCGCGGATACGGATCTCGACCGCGACTTGGCCTTCGTCTTCTTCTCCAGTCCCCGTCCAGGGGAACTGGAAGTAGTCGAACTCTGAGTTGCTCCGCGGCTTCAGGACGACCTTGATTGGGGCGGCGCCGTAGCCGGGGACCTCGGTCTCTCCTCCGATCACCTCGACGCAGCCGCAGCTCGTCGTGGCGCGGCCCAGTTGAATGGGGTCCGGGCGGTGGTTGATGACGTGGAATTCCAAGGTCCGGCGCTCCCCCCTGCGCACCTCAGCAGAGGTTGGGAACACCTCGGGCTCCACCGTGGTGGCGCCCGCAAGGGCGGCCATGGCCTGTGCTGCCGGATCCGTCGCGGCATGGTCTCGGGCGGGTGCGACGGAGAGAGAGGGGTTGTGCGCGGGGGAGACGGCAACTTGGATCGGAGCCGAGGAGAGGGCCGCGGTGGCCAGGTCGCCCGGGATCTCTGGGCCGCAGCCGACCGTGAGGCAAAGGGGACCCACCACGATCCAGGATTGGATGATTCGACGGAGCTCAAGCATGACGAACCTCCGAGCGAGTGCGTCCGAGGGCGATGCCAAGCACGAAGGCGGCGGCGGCGATCAGGGCGAAGACGAGCGTCCTGGAGGAGGGATTCGCGGGGGCCGGGGCGGGCGCTGCGGCTTGGTCCGCGAAGGCCTTGCCAAGGTCCGGCGAGATGGGCGCCATGACCGGCTCGGCAGCGGCGGCCTCCCGGGCGGCGGCCCACTCCGCTTCAGCCTCCACGGGGTCCTTCTTGATGAGTCGCTCGGAGATGGCGGCATCGATCGCCTCCTCACCCTGCGTGAGAAGCGATACCGGTAGCGAGAGGTTCATTCGCCGCCTGTCGATCACGCGCTCGGCAACGGTGGGGGTGGACGCGATGGTCTCGAGGAGCGGAAGCTCTGGCACCATGTCATGGGACAGCACGCGAACCTCTTCTGCGTCGTACACGGTCGTGGTGTAGGGCAAGAAGGTCCTGCGCTCGAAGCGCATGGGCTTTCCATCGGCGTGCCACTCGGACTCAAGGGCCATCGTCACCCCGCCGTCGCGATCGAAAAGGGTGATGGTCTCCGTGCGGTTCCTACCCGGGATATCCAAGACCCGGTGAACGGCTCGCTCCACGCTCAGTTCATACCAAGGCGGGGCACTGACGCCGTCGAGTTGCCCGAGATGGCCCGTGTAGCTCCAGAGGTCCCGGGACGGGTCTTTCTGTCCCTTCGCGTGAATCTCTCGCCGCCAGTTCTCGAAGCCCTGCCAGTGGGAGACGAAGTGCAGTCCCCCGGGCAGGGTGGGAACAGCATGGGAGACGAAGAAGTCTTCGTCGAAGCTTCGGAAGCACGCACGGACAAAGCACTTCTCGGAGTCGCCAAGCATGCGGTAGGAGCCGGCGCCTGCCTTGCCCGTTTCCCATCCGCCGCCTTCGGTCGTCTCCCAGAAGTAGCGATCGCCGTCGATCGCGATGGTCTCCAGGAGCTCCACTTCGGAGGCGACCTGCTTCGTTTCCGTATCGATGGCTTCTTTCATTCCTTCGATCCACTGCAGCCGTGCTTCATCCGTGCGCCCGACCTCGTCGCGGGACGCTAGCCTGAGGCATTCCTGCCATTGGTCCGGGCCGACCTCGTCTTGCCAGTGGCGGTAGCTGATCTGCCAGGTGCCCGTCGCGGGAACCGTCAGCTCTCGCTTCTGGTTTGGGTACTGCAGCCCATTGGCGTTGGCGTCTGCCAACTCTTGTGAGAACGCGGGGCTTGAGGCGATGAGAAGGGAGACGGCGATCTGGGGAAAGGTCGTGGTACGCATGGGACGAAGGGTTGGGGTAGCAA
>CAJXRJ010000170.1 GCA_913058555.1 uncultured bacterium | reverse complement strand
GGGTATCGCTCGTCGATCGCCCTGAGCCTGCTGGAGGCGGCGGGCCACTCCAGGCTGCTCGACTGTGTCGGCGGCATGGAGGCCTGGCAAGCAAGCGCCCTGCCAACGTCCGCCCCCAAAGGCGCGTCTTGCCAAGCATGAGCGGCGACGCAAGGAACCGACTTCATCGAATCCACAGAAAGAGACCCTCTTGACCATTGACGGTCCCATAGAACGAGCCATGAAAGAACTAGCTGACAAGTGCCTGCTGGTGGACGTGCGCACGCACCCCGAATTCCGCACCGCCCACATCCAGGGCTCCGTGAACATCCCCCTCGGGGACCTCCAAAAGAACGTGGAGCGCATCAAGACCTTGGCCAAGGGACGGGACGTAGGACTCGTTTGCCGAACGGGCCAACGGGCTAGCCGTGCCCATGAGATCCTCTCGAGCTGTTGCCCGCTTGAGCTACACGTCATGGACGGCGGCGTCGTCGAATGGGAGAGCTCCGGCCTTCCCCTTGAGCGTGGGGAGAAGAGCATCTCCCTTGAGCGCCAGGTGCGCATCGTTGCTGGCACCCTCGTTGTCATTGGAGTCGTGCTGGGGACATGGGTTCACCCGGGGTTCCTCGGGCTCTCTGGATTCGTGGGCGCCGGGCTCGCGTTTGCGGGAATGACCGATACCTGCGCGATGGGCATGCTCCTGGCGCGCATGCCGTGGAATCGAGCCCCTGCAAGCGCGTTGGAATCGGGGGGACACTGAGCCGTGTGGATGACCTTCGCGGGGGCAGCGCTCATCGGCCTCACACTCGGACTGCTGGGCTCGGGCGGGTCCATCTTGACGGTGCCCGTCCTGACGTTCCTTGTGGGCCAAGAGGAGAAGGTCGCGATCGCCGGCTCTCTCGGAGTCGTCGGGGCCATCAGCCTCGTGGCGTCGCTGCCCTACCTGAAGCAGCGCTCCGTGGATCTCTTCAGCGTCGTTTGGTTCGGTGTCCCTGGAATGTTCGGTGCCTACCTTGGCGCCTTCGGATCTGAGTACGTCAGCGGCTCGATCCAGATGTTGGCCTTCGCGAGCCTGGCGGCCATCGCAGCGTTCCTGATGCTCCGCGGTGACGAGGCCGCTCTTTCTCACGCCGCAGGCGCCCACTCGAATTCTCACCGCCGACACGGCCGCGGCAAGGCCGCCATGGATGGACTGGCCGTGGGTTCAGTGACGGGGTTCGTCGGCGTTGGCGGCGGGTTCTTGATCGTGCCGGCCCTCGTGATTCTCGGGGGACTCCCCATGCGGCGCGCCATTGGCACGAGCCTCGTCATCATCTCCCTCAAGTCCTGGGTGGGCTTCGCCAAGTACCACGAGATCCTGACCCGCCAAGGCATCGAGCTAGATGGCAAGGCTCTGGCCCTCGTCGCAGGCGTCGGGATGATCGGCAGCTTCGCTGGCACCGCCGCCGGCGGCCGCTGGAGCCCGGCACGGGTGCGGCGGATCTTTGCGGTGGCCCTGCTCCTCGTCGCCGCGGGAACCGCCGTCAAGAGCTGGGACGGAGCCTTCGGATCTCCTTCGAGCGACGTGCCGTCGGGCTCCGATGCTCACGCCCCTGCGACGGCCGCCGAATAAGGGACCGCGAAGAAAACACCGGCGGCCGGGCCCCGCTCAGCGCTCTCCGGCGAAGTCACCGCACGGTGAAGCGTGCGCGGTAGAAACGATGGGCGAGGAAGAACAGAACCGCTGTGATCAGCAACAGCACTGCCAAGGGCACCGCGATGCCCGGGTGCTCTGCCGTGTCGGTGAATCCGGAGCCGAACCAGAGGATCCTGTGGAAGGCATCCATCGCCCATGCCACCGGTGTCGCCAGTCCGACCTTTTGGAACCAGGCGGGTGCGATCTCACGGGGGAACCACGCGCCGCCCACGGCGCTCATGCCGAGGATCAAGAGGGTCGAAAGACCCTCCAGCTGTTTGCGGGTGCGGGCCGCGGTGGCGAACGCAAGGCCCAGAGCGCTCGCGGTCATGGCCCAAACGATGCACGTCGCGGTGAGTGCGGCGGCGTTCTCGAAGACGGGCACGTCGAAGAACGCGGCGCCAAAGAGAAAGAGGACCGCGAGCTGCACGAGGGCCATGGCCATGGTGATGAGGAGCTTGCCAAAGAGAATGGCAGGCCCCGCCGACGGCGTTAGGCGCAGCCGATCGAGGGTGCCCTCAGAGCGCTCTTCCTGGAGCGTGCCGGCCGACGCGACGAGGTTGAACATCAGCATCATGACGGCCATCGACGAGAACGCATGGGACGCGCCCGAGGAGGCCACCATCATCTTGCCCATGGGACCGCCCATGGCGGTGCCCATGACCGTCGCCAAGACGATGGGAAGCAGGAACGCAAGCATGACCGCGGTGCGATCGCGCAGGAAGAGGCGCAGGTCCTTGCGCGCGAGGATCAGGGCGGAGTGCAGCATCAGGCCTGGCCCTCCTCTCCGTCCGCATCCGACCCATCTCGAAGCTCGCGCCCCGTGAGGCTCAGGAAGATCGATTCGAGGTCGCGCTTCGCCTCAACCCCTTCGGCACGAATGCCCGCGTCGGCCAGCACACGCACGGCCTCCGCCGGCGCCGTCCCGTCCAGAAGCCGAAGCTGGCGTGCGGCGCCCGCGCCGCCGCTCGCCTGGTGCAGCTCCTCGAGCGTCCCGTCCGCGATGGAACGCCCCCGGTCCATGATGACAATGCGGTCGCACAGCCGCTCCACTTCCCCCATCTGATGGGTCGTGTAGATCAAGGTCGTGCCGGCCGCGTGCAGGGCCTCCACCTGTTCGAATACGTGGTTGCGCGATTGTGGATCAACGCCCGCCGTGGGCTCATCGAGGAAGACAAGCTCAGGCCCATGGAGCAGCGCACAGACGAGGTTGAGCCGGCGCTTCATCCCTCCGGAGAAGGTGTCCACCCGAGATCCACTACGCGCCTCCAGGCCCGCGGCGTCGAGGGCCCAGGACACGCGGTCGCGCTTCGCGCTTCCGGCGACGCCGTAGAGCTCGGCGAAAAGCTCCAAGTTCTCTTTCGCCGTCAGGCCCCCGTAGAGCGCGATGTCCTGGGGCACCACCCCGATGCGCCGCCGCAGGTCAGGCCCAGCAGCACCAGGGTCAAGCCCAAGGACCTCGGCCGTGCCCCCATCGGCGTCCAGGAGCGTCGAGAGGATAGAGAGCGTCGTGCTCTTGCCGGCCCCGTTGGGCCCGAGCAGGCCCACGGCTTCGCCCTTGGCTACGGAGAGATTGAGACCGTCGACCGCGCGGGTCGATCCGAAGGCCTTGGTCAAGCCGCGAACGACGAGAGCGTCGTCCCCGGTCCCAGGTGGAGATTCGATGGAGGTGGTGGTTGTGGTCTGCACGGGTCCTGAGTGGCACGGGGCGCCCGGCCCCTTCGCGGAATCCCGAGCCCTCTTCCTGACCCCCTCTCTTGTGCGGCCCCAAGGCGGCTCGAGTCCGGCCTGAAACGAGCTTCCGGGAACGACCTGTGGCTCTCCCCGGGACCTTGGTGGCTCAAAGGGATCACGAACGCGAATTCCTAGAGATACATCCCCTGCGCACGGAATCGGGACGTCGACAGGGGATCTGGGCCCGTCCTGCCGCGCGCCACTGAACCCGCAGGACGCGCGCCAATTCCCGACCCACGCGCCCTGGAGAGACCGATGCAACGACTGGCTTTGAGAACATGGGGCACTGTGCTCGCCCTAATCGCCGGAGCGAGCTGCTCTGGTGGAGACGGCTCGGCCCCAGGGCCCGCTGTTTCGGAGATCCAAGACGGCGCCTATTTGCCTGACGACGGTCTCGTCGTCGTGGAGATGGAATCGGGCGCCGCCGGCGGTGGCTGGACGGCGGAAACTGCGCTCGGGGGATTCACCGGCGCGAGCTACCTGCGCTGGACCGGCGCGAACCTCTTCAGCAGCCCTGGCGCCGACCCATTCGGCTTTGACTTCTGGATCGAGGACCCCGGGCGCTACCACTTCCGCATCCACAACCGCCACGACGACCCCGACAGCACCATGGCGAATGACCTCTGGGTCCGCATGGACGGCGGTGCCTGGGTCAAGGCCTTCTCGTGGCAGCGGGGCCAATGGACCTGGGCGACCCAGCACGAATTCAGCGCCAGCGATAAGCCCCAGGCGGAGTACACCCTTACCCGCGGCAACCACCGCGTCGAGTTCTCGGGCCGCAGCTTCGACTTCATTGCGGACCGGTTCCACCTCTACAACGACGGCGTTGTGGATCCACTGAACACGTCCCACCCAGAGTCGACGACATTCAACACGGGCGGCATCGTCGCTCCGGGTGCCCGCGAAGGAGACGACGGGGACGATTCCGGCGCCGATGCACTGCTTGCGGCACGCCTGGAGATTGCGCCGTTCTTCGAGGAAGAGCTGGTGGGCGCCGGGCCCGGTCCCCCCTCGACGCTGGAAGAGGGACTGGGACGATTCGATCACGCCTGGGACCCCTCGTCGCCCGCCCTTGGGCAGGCCGAGGCCAACGGCCAGGGTGTGGACGTCGTCCTCGCCCGCGCGGGTTCGGTGGCCCACGGGGGCTGGAATCTGGCCGCGTCGCCAGGAACGTCACCGGGGACATTGGATGCGGCCGCAGAGCGTGCGATCCGGGCGGCGAGCGCCGCCACCGCTCACCTAGGTGATGTCCGATGGATCTTCGAGGCAGGGCCCGGTCTCGACGCGGGCACGCTCATGGCCCTGGCGCAGAGCGTCGCAGCCATCGATGAACAAGCGAGACCCCGCATCCTCCGCGCGCGGCCGGGCGACATCCTCCGCGCCTGGCCGGACATCCTCCACGGCCCCATCGATGGGCTCGTCCTCTTGGCCTCACAGGAGCCCGGGGACCTCGTGACCTCGTGCCTCACCCTCATCGAGGGCTCCGGTAGGGGGTTCACGGTCGAGATCCGCGGCGGAGCCGAAGGCACCAAGCCTGAACGCTGACGGGTAACGTCGGCTACCATGACGCCGTGGCCACGCCCCTGGATCATCTGCACGTCTTCCGAGACGAGTCCCTCGCCGCCCTGGCCCTGACACATGCCTCCGCCGGCGTGGCCGATGGAGATGGGCGCCGGGACAACGAGCGCCTCGAATTCCTCGGGGATACCGTCCTCGACCTCGTGGTCGCGGAGACCTTCTTCGGGGACCGAGCACGGTACCCCGAAGGCGCCCTCACCGAGATGAAGGCCCAGGTGGTGTCCCGCCGGGCCCTCGCCGGCGCCGCCCAGCGCATCGAGCTGCCCAAACACTGCCGCATCGGCCGAGGCCTCGACCGAAGCGCGCTCTCCCGATCGGTGCTCGCCAACATCTATGAGGCGGTCTGCGGCGCCGTCTATCTGGATGCGGGGTTCGAGGCCGCCCGTGAGTTTGTGCTCGACACGCTCGCCCCCGAACTTAGCGCGGCCCGCGCCCGCGGCGGCGAAGCCCTCCCCAAGCAGGCCTTCCAAGAGGTCTGCCAGCGGGAGTTCGCCGGCCCCCCCACGTACGAAATCCTGCGCACCCGCGGCGACGACAACGCACGGGCCTTCCTGGTCGCCGCGCGCGCGGGGGGCCAAGAGTTCCCCAGCGCATGGGGCCGCACCGTCAAAGAGGCCGAGCACTGGGCGGCGTATGAGGCGCTGCTCGACCTCGGGCACGACGCCCGCCCATGACGACTGAATCTGTGAGCCCCGACTCCGCGAGCATCGTCGACACCGCGGCCAAGGAGGGCGCCGGCCGGGAAGGGGCCTCCGCAGCCGGTGACACCTTGGTGTCCCTCGCGGAGCTCGACTTCCCGAAGAGCGATCTGGCACGTCTCGTGCGCGCCATGGACCGCAAGGGGTCCGTCTCCGTGGGCAACGTCTGGGGCGCCGGGCAGGCCATGGTCGCGGCCCAGATCGCCGACCACATCGGCGCCCCGATGATCGCCGCCTGCTCCACGGACGGCGAGGCCGAGTCCTTCGCGTTGGACCTGGCCGCCTTTGGCGTTGCGTCCGCTCTGTTCCCTGCCCGGGAGTCGGGCGCGAAGCGCGGCGCGGCCGACGCCACGGCCATTCGAAAGCGCCTCG
Source organism: uncultured bacterium (assembly GCA_913058555.1). GTDB lineage: Bacteria > Planctomycetota > UBA1135 > UBA1135 > Saltatorellus. The sequence goes on along the minus strand of CAJXRJ010000170.1, from coordinate 5,553 downwards.
AGCTCGCCCAGATCCTCGCGGGTCCGGCGGGCGACAAGCCTCGGGTCATCGTCGGCTCCTTGCTTTCGCTTATCCAACCGATCCCCCGCCTGCGCGACCTTGAGGCCGAATTCGTGCGGCTCTCCGTGGGCGACGTGCTCAACGTCAACAAGCTGCTCGACCGCCTCGTGCGCGCGGACTACACCCGCGAGCCTTTGGTGGAGGCCGCGGGCCAAGTGAGCCTGCGCGGCGACATCCTCGATGTGTTCCCCTTCGCGAGCGCCGAGCCCCTCCGCATCGAGATGTTCGAGGAGGAGATCGAGTCTCTCCGGACTTTCGATCCAGAGGAGCAGCGTTCCATCGAGAAGCACGAGACCATCGAGGTGTGCCTGGCGAGCGACACCGGCACCGTCGAAGACGGCGAAGGCATTTCCGTCATCGACCTCGTGGACCCCGGCGCCCTGGCGGTGCGCGTGGAGCCCCTGCGGCTCCAGGAACGCACGGACAGTCTCAAGGTGCAGTCCTCCATGCACGAGCGTGCGCTGATGACCCTCGACGCCGCCCTCGCGGGACGCAAGACCCTGAACGTCCAGAGCCTTCCCGGGGACGACCTATCCCTCGACACCCGTTCGGTCCAAGGGCTCAGCTCCGGCGTCAACGCGTCGGCGCCGGAACTTGGCCAGCTCGCCGCGGGGGGGACGCGCGTCATCGTGGCTTGCCTCACCGAGGCGGAGCGCGATCGCATGGCCGCGCAGTTCACGAAGGCCGGCGCGGACGCGTCCCCTGGGTCCAGACTCGAGATCGTCACGGGCTTCGTCTCGAGGGGCTTTCGGGCGCCGCCGTGGAAGCTGCTCGTCATCAACAGCCACGAGCTCAAGGGCACCCTCGGTGCGAGGAAACGCGCTGTCTCCCGCGCCCACCAGCACAAGGTGCGGGCGCTGCAGAGCTTCTTCGAGCTCAAGATGGGCGATCTCGTAGTGCACGCGGTCCACGGGCTCTCCCGCTACCGCGGCCTCAAGCGCATGGCGCGGGGCGAGGGCGAAGAGGAGCACCTGCACCTCGTCTTCGCCGGGGAGGTCTCGCTCTACGTCCCCGCGAGCCGCATCGACATGGTCCAGCGCTACATCGGCGCCGGTGGTTCGAGCGTCACGCTGGACAAGATTGGCGGGCAGAGTTTCCGCAAGCGCAAGGAGAAGGTCGAACAGGGCCTCTTCGACCTCGCGTCGGAGCTGATCGAAGTGCAGGCGAAGCGCCAGCTCCGCAAGCGGCCCCGCTGGGACTCCGACGAGGAGCTCGTGCAGCAGTTCCTCGACGAGTTCCCCTACGACGACACCCCGGACCAGGTGGAGGTCACGATTGACATCGCCCGCGATCTCGCGTCGGAGCGCCCGATGGATCGGCTGCTTTGCGGCGACGTCGGTTTTGGCAAGACCGAGTGCGCGGTGCGAGCGGCGTTCAACGTTGTGTCCGGGGGGGGCCAGGTGGCCGTGCTCGTGCCCACGACGATCCTCGCCGAGCAGCACCTCAACACGTTCCGCTCGCGCATGGCGGACTTCCCAATGACCGTGCGCGGACTCTCGCGCTACACGACCCCAAAGGAGAAGAAGGACACGATCGCGCGGTTGAAGGAAGGCACGGTGGACGTCGTGATCGGCACCCACCGTGTGCTCTCCAAGGACGTCCAATTCAAGAAGCTGGGCCTCGTCGTCATTGACGAGGAGCAGCGTTTCGGGGTGACCCACAAGGAGCACTTCAAGAAGCTGAGGGCGAACGTGGATATGCTCACGCTCACGGCCACGCCGATCCCGCGCACGCTGCACATGTCCTTGTCGGGCATCCGCGACATCTCGGCGCTCAACGTGGCGCCGCCCGGGCGCCAGGAGATCGAAACGAAACTCGGGTACCGCGAGGACGATGAGCTCATCCGGAGCGCCTTCCAGAATGAGCTGAACCGCGGTGGGCAGATCTTCTTCTTGCACAACCGTGTCACGTCCATCGAGTCGGTGGCGGCTCACCTCCGCAGCCTCGTCCCGGGCGCCACCTACGCGATCGGGCACGGCCAAATGCCGTCCGCCGAGTTGCGCGAGGTCATGGAAGCTTTCCGGCGCGGCGACGCCGACGTCCTGGTGGCGACGACGATCATCGAGAACGGCGTCGACGTCCCCACCGCCAACACGATCATGGTCGACGACGCGGATCACTTCGGCCTCTCCGAGCTGCACCAGCTGCGCGGCCGGGTCGGGCGCGGAGAGGTGAAGGCGCACTGCTACCTGCTGGTGGAGAAACACAAGCCCCTCAAGCAAAACGCGCGCGACCGCCTGAAGGCCCTTGAAGAGATGAACCACCTAGGCGCGGGATTTGGCATCGCCGTCAAGGACCTCGAACTGCGGGGCGCCGGCAACGTGCTTGGCCCCCAGCAGTCAGGCAACATCGGAGCCGTGGGCTACGACATGTATTGCCGTCTCTTGAAGCTCACCGTCGAGCGCCTGAGTTCCGGAGAAGGCCCTGACTCCGAGCGGCCGCGTTTCGAAGAGACGGAAGCCGGGACCGAACTTGACGTCGGGCTCAAGGCATACCTGCCGGACACGTGGATTGAGAAGCCAGACAAGCGCCTCGACGCCCTGCGCGCCATGAGCCAGGCCATGGAGCAAGAATCCCTCGACGAAGCATTCCGCGGACTCAGCGACCAATACGGCCGCGCGCCCGTCGAGGCCAAGGCCCTCAAGCGGCTCTTCTCACTCAAGATCCCCCTCGACGCGGCCGGCCTGCGCCACGTGGCGTGGCACCAGGACCGCTACGTCATCCAATACACCGACGCCGTTTCGTTCGAACACCTGTTCGCGGGGCAGGCCTCCGGGCGCCGTCGCCTGGACCTGCGCCGGATCAAGCCCGGCGTCGCCCACCTGGTCGTCCCGGCGCACGTGGCGTCCAACGCCGAGAAGGCCCTCGCCTGGTTCGAGAAGCTCGTCGCGGCGAGCGTTGCGGGTTAGGACGCGACAGAGAGGGGGCCGGCCGCTGCCGCGGAAGCCCCGCCCCATCCACCGGCTCGCGTGTAACCACGGCGCCGGGGATCGCTAGCGGCTGGAGTCCCTTCCCGGAGCTCACCTATGCATGTTGCCCTGAAAGTCGCCGCCCTCCCACTTCTTGGCGCCGCCCTGCCCACGGGGCCACATCAGGTTCGCTTTGCGCCTGAGCCCGGCGCAACGCTCGTCATCAGCATCGAGCAGTCCTCACGCACCAACATGGTGTACGAGAGCTGGTGCCCCTTGAACAACGGCGTGAGGGACGAAGAAGAGGCCTACAACGTGGACGGCTCCAGCTCCGTGGAGTACGAGATCGCCATCATCCTGGAGGACACCTACGGGCCGATTCGTAAGGACGTGGGCCCCCAGGCCAAGGCCCCCGATGCCCGATCCGGTCTCGGGTCGCGCTTTCCCTACGAGTCCATCACGCGCTCATTCAAGGCGATCGACGGCGAGGCGACGACCGCGGAATTCACCAAGGGCGACGAGAAGCCAGAGACAACGACCGTGGAGCTCAGCTCTCCCCTTTCGGGCCGCGCCGTCCAGTTCGCGTGGAACCAGCGCTCTGGGTCCTTCGTCCCGACTTTTGGGGCCCCCCGCGACAAGAAGGCGTCCGAGGGGGTTCTGCTGAGCAGTCTCCACGTCGACGGTAGCGGCGATTGGTTCCTGCCGCCCTGGAACGGAGGGCCCGCAGACGGGCCCCGCGGCGACCAGAACCTCCAGCCCACCGACCGCTGGGACGTGCCGCCTGCGGCGTGGTACGCCATGCTCGACATCGGCGGGTATTTCTGGATCGGACCGGAGGCCTCGGAGCCGCCGAGCCGGGCAACCTTGGAAGCCGTGCAATCCATCAACGCCCAGCTCGTGAAGAACGCCGCGGGGCGCATCGTCTGCCAGTTCGAGGAGCTCCGGGAAGTAGATGGCCGCCAGCTCGCGGTCCTCTCCATCGACGCCAACGTCACGTCGAAGGCGACCAGCGACCGCACGGACGAGCACGGCGGCACCCGCGAGAAGGTCACCGAGACCGTCGAGCAGACGATCCACGGGAAGGGCGAGTGCCTCTGGGACATCGCGGGCAAGCGCTGCCACTCCATCGAAATTCGGTCTGAGTCGACGGACCGCACATCCTTCGTGTCGATCCAGCGCAAGAACGCCCGCGAGACGTCGGGGGCCGAGATCCTCTCGGTCGAAGAGACCGTTTCCGACTTCGTAATGGGGTTCGAGGTCCGATAGATGGCCGATCGCGGCCTTGGCCCCAATCCCGAGTTGATCGACCAGCTCAGAACGGGGATCATCTCGGCCATGGGGAAGACGATCAACTCGCTCGCGCTCGTGGGCCTTGGCGCCATGGTGGCCGCGGGGCCACTTTGGGCCCAAGAACAGGGCCCCGGGACGCCGCCGGTCGCGGCGGATAAGACGGCCGGCCCGCCGGCGGTATCCGCTCCCGGGGCGCCGCCCATGGGGTACGTCCCGAAGACCGAACGCGAGAGGTTCCTCGAACAGCGTTATGGCGACCACCACGTGGCCGTCGTCGGGGACGAGATCATCACGCGCTCCGACGTTCTCATCCACCTCTCCCGCACGGGCCTCAAGGACGACCCGACGGAGGGCATCGAGGGCCTCTCGGAGATGCAGATCCTCGAGGCGCGCTACCTCGCAGCGCTGGAGGAACTCCTGGACGCCAAGCTCAAGACCAAGGGAGGCGAGAATCTGGGGTTCGATCCCGAGCTCATCGAGCGGGCAACGAACTCGGCCTTCCAGAATCAGATCGAACGCTGGGGCGGGGCGCAGAAGGCCACTGAGGCCCTCAAGAGCATGAACTTCACGCCGGCCCGGCTGAAGTCGTACTACCGCGATCGCATGCTTGCCCAATCCTGGGAAGCCACCATGACAGGCGAGGGCCCAGGGCCCAGCGGGCGCCCCATCCAGGACGCTGTCCATCGCCCGGGCGAGATCTTCGCCAGGTACCGCGAGCTGGCTAGCTCGCGGCGGCCGGAGGACCTGGAGAAGGTCGGCAAGACCTTCGGAAATGTCACGGTCCAAGAATTCCTCATGGCTGTCCGAAGCCCGGCCGAGGTGGCCGAGTCGGAGCGCTTCGTCCTCGCGCTCAGGGAGAACATCAAAGGCGGCATCCTGACCTTCGAACAGGCCGTGGCCCAGTACGCCGAGCCCAACTTCCGCGGCGAGGCCAGCTTCACGCGGGACAAGCCCCTGGCGCCCCTTGGGAGGGCCCTCATGCGGAAGCACCAGGGATATGAGACCCAAATCTCCGAGTTCCTCAGCGACCCGAAGGCCGGGGACCTCTCCCCCGTGATGCCCATCATCATCAACGGTCGCACCGAGGCCTATGGGCTCTACCGCGTGGTGTCGGCCACCGCACCGACCCCCCTGACCTCCTTCGTCGACCTAGCGCTGCAACTTCGCCTAGAAAAGGAACTTACGGAGGCCCAGTCGGAGCTCCGCATCGACCGAGGCCTCGCCCAGCTCGTGCGTAGCACGTACGTGGCGCCCTTGGACCTGCGCCGGGAGCTCCTGCGCCGTGGCACTCGGC
>CAJXRJ010000169.1 GCA_913058555.1 uncultured bacterium | reverse complement strand
CTAGTCTCGTGGGCTCGGAGATGTGTATAAGAGACAGGTGCATCTCCACGGCTTCGAGGCCGGCTGGACCTCGGTCGATGATTCCAATGCGAATTCGAATAGGGCCACGTTTCGCCGATGCTCGATCGCTTGACTGGAGCAAGGCCCGCCCCTCGCCAAGGCTCTGGGAAGTGTCATCGGGCTCCGAATGCCCATGTCCCCGGCTCGGTGGCTTCAGTAGGTAAACCCACTCGCTCGTCGCCTTCCGATGGGTCCACCCCGGCCCGCGGGAACGGCCCTTCGGGGAGGGCGGGGCTTCGAGCTCAACGGCCCTAGCTTCACCGTCGTCGCCAAGGACGATCGCGGCGGTGGGGATGAGCCGCTCGCCCGGGGTCACTTGGGATTGGGAAGCCGCCTGCTGCTTGCGCCATTCAAGCAACGCCGACTCGACCGCGTCCCTGATGGACTGGCCCTTTGGGATGGGGATCGTGCGCACTTCGGAGGCCGCCCGGACGCGCATTCGCAGGCGGTCGCTGTTCTTTTTGCCGACGATCTCTCCCACGCGATCTGAGGGAAGGAACCAGGGGTCGCCAAGGAGCCAATCGCGTTCAATTCCGGTGACCGTTTCGGTCCAGATCTTCGAGCCACCTGCCCAGAATTCGAAGGACTTCGGCCAGGCTCGGCCGTCGATGGTTTGCCACTGGATGCGGCTCAGCTGGGCGGTCGTCTGTCCGCCTGGGCCAAGCGCTCGTATTTCGGTCGGCAGGCCCGACTTCTGGTCGAGGCGCAAGAGCAACACGCCCAGTCCATCGACCTGGGTGGTACGGGACCAGCCGGCACCCTCGAATCGTCCTTCGTCCGGCCAGAAGAACGCGCAGCGTCGCAGCGCAAAGTCGAGCTTGGTTTCCACAGCCGCGGGGCCTGCTTGGCCATAGCTGCGTGACGCAGAGGGTGGGCTTCCGGCGAGGACGTCGCGCCCGTAGACCGCATCGCCAAGCTGATAGCGCTCGGAAAGCCCGGGCGGGGCGACGGGTGCGCCGCCCTTCGCGGGGCCGTCCCCCGGGCGCGGGCCCGCGGGGCGCAGGGAGAGGCGCGAGCGCTTCGGGAACGCCGCGGAGAACGTCAGCTCATGGGGGCGGTCGGGCTCGGACGTGAAGAGGATGTCCGAATATATGCGAACGCTGCGCATGGCATCGATCTTCGTGCGCTTGGGCGCCAGGGCCAGAGCGCGCCTGAGCGCGTCGGGGGAGACGAGGTCTTCTGGCGCGACGGCCGAGCCGGTGGGGGCCGTTTCAGGGGCCGGGGGCGAACCGCTTTCCTGTCCAGTGGGGGCGGCGCCGGCGGGCTCCTGTGCGAGCGCAGCTCCGGATAGGGCTCCCGAGAGGCACCAAACGCCAAAGAGACCCATCAACGCGGGTCCCTGGGCTCGTCGGCTGATTCGGAAGGGGGGGCATGCCATCGGATATACCGATAGCACACTCCTTCGGAACTTGCTGGGGCAACGCTTGGACTTCGCCAGCCCGGGCTCACATGGGCGGCTCACCCAGTGATCAAATCAAGGCAGATTCGCCGCGTACCGAATCCATGCGTCAATGTCGTCGCCGTAGTTGATCTGCGACAGATTCTGCAAGTCGCGGTACACCGCCGGGCGCACGGTGCGGGAGTTGACGCGCTTGAGGGACGCCACCAGGGCCCGGGTTGCGGGGCCCTTGCTGTGATCGTCAACGCTTCCGATGTAGGCGAGGGCCCGGCTGGACGCGCGGCCCACCAGGGGCGAGGGGTCATCGAGGCGCAGCGCAATGCGCTCCAAGGAATCCGTGTCCTCCAATTCTGCCAAGAGCAGCATCGCGTAGACGACGACCGAGGGCTCCTCGTCTCCGATGGCCGAGCGCGCCGACTCGACCACGAGGTTGCGGCTGCTATCGTCAAGGCTGCTGGGCGAGGTCGCACGCAGGACCCGGCCGGCGTTGTTGCGGATCTCGATGGTCTGGTTTCGATCCGAGAAGAGCCGCGCCACACCGCCCACGGGCGTTTTGGAGTTGCCCAGGATCGAGAGCCCGAGGAGAGCGTTGGCGACCACCTGGTCGTCGGTATCCTCAAGGGCGTTGAGGAGGGGCGAAAGGGCGTCGTCCTTGCCGCTGAAGCCGAGGGCGGTGGCGGCGATTCGGCGGTTCACCAGGGGGCCTGTTTCGAGCTGATCGATCAGGACTTCGATCTTCGCCTTTGCCTTGTGGGCGATGGCCTCTTCGAGGTAGCCCATGCGCGGGCCGTCCTTGGCGGCGTTGCCCGTCAGGACGAGCGTGTTCCAGGCCCGGATGGACCGGTCCAGATCGGCGAGGGCTAGCCCCGTGGCCCGATCTTCGGCCTGGGTCTTGACGTAGGGCTCTGGCTCGCCAGCGCTATTCTGGATGCCGTTGGTCCCCGTCGAGGAGTCCGGCGTGGAGGAGCAGCTGGCCATGAAGCCCGTGGCGAGGGCGAGGGCGGCCGCGGTGGCAAAAAAAGGATGGGAGGGCATGTCGTGTCCGTGGGGACCAGAGGGTAGGCGCCCCGAAAATGTCTCGGGGTGGGTTCGACGGTCTGAAGGTGAGCGTCTTCCCGAGAATGCGCAAGGGTTCTCGCAATCATGGGGCGTTCGGGCGCGCCCTGCTTGCCTCCCAGGTGTAACCTGCCGCGCGATCCATGTCCGTTCACATTCTTGATGCCATGGCCCGCGAGGGCTTCGAGCAGACCGTCGCGATCCATGATCGCGCGTCTGGCCTCCGCGCCTTCCTGGGGATCCACGACACCGTTCGTGGCCCGGCGTTTGGGGGGATCCGCCGCCGTGACTACCGGGACGAGCGGGAGATGCTCCTGGATTGCCTGCGGCTTTCCCGGGCAATGACCCACAAGGCGGCGCTCTTGGATCTGCCGGCCGGCGGCGGGAAAATCGTGCTTGCCGACCGGGAGGACGTGAACTGGGAGGCCGCTTATCGCCACATCGGCGAGGTCGTCGAGGGCTTTGGCGGGCGCTTCTACACGGGTCCCGACGTCAACACTGGCCCCGTGGAGCTCGGCTTTGTCGCCGAAGCCACGGAGTTTGTCACCAACCCAGGCGACAGCGGACCAGGGGAACTCGCAGAGGCCACGGCCGAGGGAGTCTTCCAGGGAATCGCGGCTGGCCTGCGGGCCCGCTACGGGGAGACGGATTGGGATCAGCGAAAAATCGTGGTCCAGGGGCTCGGGTCCGTGGGCGAACTGCTCGTGAAGCGGCTCGTGGGAACCGGCACCGAGGTCGTGGGTGCCGACATCGACGAGGAGCGCGCCGCCACGGTGGCGGAGCGCCATGGCATTGAGACGATCGATGCCGCATCGGCCCTCGACGAGCGCTGTGATGTGCTGAGCCCGAATGCCCTGGGCGGGCTCCTTCACGACCTGTCGCTGAACCGACTGCGCTGCCAGATCATCGCGGGCGGCGCGAACAATCAGCTCGCACGGGCCCTTGTGGGCGACGAGCTCTACGACGCGGACATCCTCTACGTGCCTGACTTCGTGATCAACGCGGGGGCGCTCGTGCGGGGCACGATTTTCCACCTCGAGAAGCGCCGCGAGCCGGTGGAGGCCATCGGGCTTCGAATCGGAGCGGCGGCGGAGCGAATCCTCGCCGCGGCGGTGGAAGACGACGATGCGCCCGCGCGTGTCGCGGTTCGAATGGCCGAACGCCGCATTGCTGAATGGCGGGGGCTTGCTTGAGCGGGCGGCGGCCGGTTGGAGCGGGGTCAGGAGCAAGTGCAACGCACGTGAAGCGGGGGCTGCCCCCGTCGCAGGTCTTGGCCGGCGTCGAGGCCTCCACGGAAAGCGCCGCTGCCGTGGCGCGCCGCTTTCGCGCCGAGCTGGATAGGGGCGCGCGGCTCTTGCCGGCGGGAGCAGCCAAGGACGACCTGGGAACCCTGACCGGACGCCGCTACGCGCCGAGTCACATCCTGCGGCTGTTCGGGGCGACGATCTTCCTGACGAACTTCCGCTACGACTCGGCCCTCGGATTTCTGATCGCCTACGTGCAGCTCGACGGAGCGAACGGTGCGCCCTCGAGGTCCATCTATCCGCGCATCTTCTACAAGGACTCGTCCCTCGTGTGGCGCGTGGCGAGTCACTTCGTGCATGACGAAGACGAGTACTGGATCGGGAAAGGCGACGTACGCACGGAGATGCGAGATGGACACGAGTACCTCGTGACCGTCGAAGAAACGACCAACTTGCCCTTCGAGATTCAGTTCGCCCTGGATCAGATCAGCCGCGCTCGCAAGAAGGTCAAGGACAACGACGCGATCGCCTTGGTCCTCCGTGAGGGGCCTTCAGGGCGCGTTGAGCCCTACGCGGACTTTGCGGCGCCGCGGAAAAAGAGCGCCGAGAAGTACGCGATCCATGGGGGCCGTCCCGTGGCGCGCTTCAAGAAGCCGGGGGATCCGACCTCCCTCGAATTCTCGAAGGGCTTTGAGCCAGACTTTTCGAACGGTGTCATCGAGTCGAGCGCAGTCGCGAGCCGGTTCTTTGGCGGCGAACTCCGGAAGGTGCGGATCCTCTCCACCAATCGCCGGATCCAGTATCTCTTCTTCTCCTCGCCAACCCACACCTGGGTGAATCCGCCCCAGGCGCTGTCGACGGAATTGTCCACCTACGGCGTGCGCACCGTGGACGTTCTCGTGGACGACGATCTCTGTGTTCCGGGCTACGAGTATCACGAAGAGGGCGCGAGCCAGATCCCCGAAGGCTACGCCGGGGATCCACACCCAGACGATCCTCACCGGGCGGACGCGTCCGCGTGGCTTCGGAAACTGCCGGTCATCGCGGAGTACTTGGCTTGGGATCGACGGGCGCGCTAATCGGCCGCTGCGGGTTGCGCCTGGGCGAATGGCGCGCGCCTCTTCGATAGGTCGTTCGCCCCCGGGGTGGAATGGGGCAGGCGGTAGCGCTGGGTGCGGTAGAGGATCGACGGCAGGACCGCGTAGGCCAAGGCCCGCCGCTCGAGCGCTGGGTCCATATCCCCGGCTTGCAGCGTCTTGCCGTCCCATTCGTATTGCGCGGGGGGCAGGTTGGGCCGGTGAATGACCACGTCGCTTCCTTGCATGTACGCGTGGTTGGCGCCGTATTGCATGATCGCCCGTCCCGGATGGGGGGGGGGGGGGGCCGCAAGGTCAAAGCCCACCATCGGGTGCGGTGTGGCCACTCCCATGAGCGATAGCACCGTGGGTCCAATGTCGATCTGGCTCACCGGGCGCGACTCGATCTTCGGCGCGAGACCGGGGGCAAGGATGACGGCTGGGATGTGGAAGTGCTCCACGGGAACCAGCGACGCGCCGTGTACCCGAGAGTCGTGGTCGGCGATCACCACGAACACGGTGTTCTCCCAGTAAGGGGCATTCTTCGCCTTTTCGAAGAAGGTGCTCAGGGCGTAGTCGGCATAGCGCACGGTGCTCTCGACGGTGGCCGCTCCGTTTTCATGGGGCTCGACGCGGCCTTCGGGGTACTCCCAGGGCGAGTGGTTGGACACGCTGAACACGAGTGAGAAGAACGGCTCGTCGCCCATTCCCATGAAGGTCTCGTGCGCCTTTGCCATGATGTCCTCGTCCGATACGCCCCATGAGCCGGTGAAGGCGGGCGAGTCGAAGTCGTCCTGGTCGACGATCTCTTCGAAACCGTTGCCGGTGAAGAACCGCTTCATGTTGTCGAAGTGGCTCTCGCCTCCGTAGATGAACGAAGTGCGGTAGCCCTCGCGGCCAAGGAGATCGGCGAGCGTGAAGAATCCCTGCTGGGAGAGGCCAAGCTTGACGGTGGAGCGCGCGGGTGTAGGGAGGAACCCGGAGACGACGGCTTCGATGCCCCGGACCGATCGCGTCCCGGTGGCGTACATCTGTTCGAACCACCAGCCTTGGCTCTTGAGCGTGTCGAGGAAGGACGTGATCGGCCTTCCGCCGAGGGCCCCCACATATTGGGCGCCGAGGCTCTCCTCCAAGATGATGACCAAGTTGTAGGGCCGCGATCGTGGCTCGACCTGGGGCGTGCTGTGTAGCGTCGGAAGGGACTCGTCCTGGAAGTCCCCAACGGAGGCCGTAGCCATGGCCGCCCGCACCTCCGCGATCACAGCCTCCTCTGATTCGAGGGATCCGTAGACGCCCGTCGCATCCTCTTCGTCGCGCATTTGCAGGGCCGCAAACGCGACCGAATAGAGCGAGTTGAGGCAGAGATCGTTCAGCAGGTGATCCTGGCTGAAGGCCACCGAACTGGGGTTGGCGGGCCGGTGCTGAAGGCTTGAGCGTGCGCCCAGGAAGACGAGCGGGCCCGCGATCAGGAAGAGCCCCAGGCGGCTGAGAATGCCGTTGGCGGCGGGCAGGGCCCCCGGGCGGGTGAAGGCGCGCTTGGCGATGAAGGCTGCCGCCACCGTGGCGCCGGTTGCGAGCAGTATCTCCATCTTGTAGCCGGTCACGAGCATCGAGAGGACCTCCTTGGGATGGACGAGGTACTCGATGAACAGGCGGTTGGGGCGGCAGTCAAATTCAGTAACGAAGGCGGGGGTCGCCGCCTCCATTGCCAGGAAGAGAGTCGCAGCGGCGGCGAGATAGGCCTTCACGGCCCCCGTGGCCCGATGGCCGACCTTCGACTTTCCCCCGAGGGTCACCGAGACCAGGAGCGGCACCGCCAGCAGGTAACAGATTGCGACCAGGTCCATTCTGAGTCCGCCCAGGAGGATCTGTGCCACACAGTTCGGGGACCCCACGCGGGGCCCAGCCATGACCATCAGTCCCAGTCGGCACGTGCCCAGGGCCACGGGCATCAGGATCGCGAATCGAATATGGGGCGAGAGAAGGCCCTCGGGCCTAGGTTTCCCTGGGGGCGTGGCGATTTGCCCGGTGGCGATCGAATCCGAAAGTGCTGATAGGGAGGCCGGAAGGGGAGCCTGGGGGGGGGAAGGTGTCAATGTGGGGATGTGCCTAAACTCGTCCGTCGAAGGGAAGGGGAGCTGCGGCTCCCCCTAGCGATATACAAAGGCCTTGATCCAACGCTGCATTACCTAGACGTTATTGAAGGGCGAATGTCCACGATGTAATCCATCGGGCGTGGCCCTCGGGATTCAAGAATGCCACCCTCCTGCGGCCATGCACCTGTTCCTTCTCGACGACGACGCGAAGCTCATCGACTCTTTGAAGCGAGGCTTCGAGGAGGCCGGTCATCGCTGCGAGGCGTTCCAGTCGTCCCAGGAGGGCTTGCGCCGGCTCCTCAGTCCGGACTCGGAGGAGCCGGATTTGCTGCTGTTGGACGTCATGATGCCGGAGCTCACGGGGTGGGACGTGCTCAAGCGTTTGAGGGAGGCGAATATCCGGACTCCGGCGATTTTTTTGACGGCGAGGCAGGCGATCGAGGATCGCGTGCACGGGCTTGAGATCGGTGCGGACGACTACGTGATCAAGCCGTTTGCCTTCGCCGAATTGAGCGCGAGGATCCAGGCTGTGCTCAGGCGCCACGGCTATCAGGAGCCCATCGAAGTGGGCCCGTTGACCGTCGTGCGCAATCGCCCCCGGGTCCTGATCCACGGTGCGCCCCTCGAGGTCAGCGCGCGGGAGCACGGTTTCCTTGAGCTGCTTGCGGAGAGTCCCGCCCGGGTGTTCACCCGGGCCGAGCTCCTGGAGAAACTCTGGGACATCCAGTTTGATCCCGGAACCAACGTCGTTGACGTCCTCGTGGCAAGGCTCAGGCGCAAGCTCGGCCCCGATCGGAGCCGTTGGATCGAGACGGTCGTGGGAGAGGGGTATCGGCTCGGGGACCTGGGACCGTCGTGACCGAGCCAGGCCAAGACCTGGCGCCCGGCTCCCACGGGGTCTGGAGTCTGCGCCGGCGGCTGACCGGCTGGATCGCTATGGGGGTCGCCCTGTTGCTCGGTTCCGGCGTCGCGTTCGTCATCTGGTTCATGAACGACTCGCTCAGCCGAGAGCTCGATTCACTCGTGGAGGAGGAACTCGCGGAGCTCATGGTGTCCCTTCGGGACCAGCCCCTCGACTGGGAGTCGTTCCAGTCCATCGGGAGGAAGCTCGACTCGGAGCATCCGGAGTTCCTTCTGTCCATTCGAGCATTTCGCCAGGGGGCGACAAGCCCGTGGGCCCAGGCGGGATCGCCCTGGCCGCTCGACTCCGATGAACCCCTCAGGCCTGGGTCAGACGCAATCCCGGGAGCGAGGTTTGGTGCGAGACCAGTCCTCGTGAGCTTTGTAGAGCCAGGGGGGGCGGCGGAGTCGGCCCCGGAGACAGCGCGCTTTGAGATCGTGATCGACGGATTCCCGCGGGCGATGCACGTGAAGAGGGTTGGAGCCGTGTTCTTGATCTTCGCGCTGCTCGGTGGAATCGCTGCCACCGCGAGCGGGGCGTTCCTATCGATTCGCCTCTCCAAGCTGCTAAGTGATATTGCCGACAGCGCCGGCGCCCAACGATTGGATGCGGCCTCGCAGGTGCCGGTCGCGAAGGGCGCCCCCGAAGAAATCCGCGGGGTCGTGGAGGCGATTCGATCCAGCGTCCAACAGATGCGAGAGGAGCACGGCCGCAATGTGCTTCTCACGGCGGGTCTCGCCCATGAACTGCGGTCTCCGCTCCAGAATGCGATGGCGGAGACGGAGGTGACGCTGCTTCGGCAAAGGTCGGCGGATGAGTACCGCGGGGCTCTCGGGCGAAACCTGGACGAGCTCCGTGAGTTCGCACTCGTGGTCGACAATTTGATCACGATCACCGCCATCCGCGACACGGCTAGCCTCGGCCGGCGAGAGCGATTCGATTTCGCTGAGGAAGCGAGGATGCGGCTGACCCGGGAACAGGGCGACGCCCAGCGCAAGGACGTTGAGCTCCGCTTCCGGGCTGAGGGCAACACTGAAATCGAGGGGGACCGCGAGGCGCTGGTCTTGATGCTCCGCAACCTTGCGAGTAACGCGGTCAGGTGGTCACCGGCCGGAACCACTGTGGATGTGTGTATCGACGGCCGGTCGAGCGATCTTGTGATCAGCGTGGAGGACCAGGGCGCGGGCGTCCCGGACGACGAACGCGAGGTGATCTTCGATGCCTTCCGACAGGGATCCGCGCCCAGTGGCCTTCGGACGGGCTACGGCCTGGGGCTCGCGCTCGCGAGGGCCGCAGCAAGGGCCCATGGCGGGGACATTCGTGTGGCGGAATCAGAGGGCACCGGCGCACGATTCGAGGTCCGGCTCCCCAGGGATCGATCCGAGGCTGAGGACGGAGATCGGCCCGGGTCGCGCGAGCGCATCGATTCGACTTGAGGGCGTGAAGCCTGTGCCGGCGCGGCAAGCCCGGATATGGTTGCGGCCCAAGGTTCTGCGCAGTGCTCTTTCGCAACGCGCTCCTCCGTAATCCGCCTCTCAGCACCGTAATTCGATGGCTCAAGTCACTCTCAAAGGCAACCCGATTCAAACCTCCGGCGACCTTCCCGCTGTGGGCTCTGCGGCTCCGGCCTTCTCCCTAGTGGGCCAGGATCTCTCCGAGTCCAGCCTCGATGCCTTCGCTGGGAAAACCTGCGTCCTCAACATTTTCCCAAGCGTCGACACGGGGGTGTGCGCCATGTCCGTGCGCGCCTTCAACGAAAAGGCCGCGGGGCTCGACGGCACAGTGGTGATCAACGTGTCCGCTGACCTGCCTTTCGCCCAGAAGCGCTTCTGTGGGGCCGAGGGAATCGAGGGCGCAGTCACGCTTTCCACCTTCCGGAGCACGTTCGCGAAGGATTTCGGGGTGCATATGACAGACGGCCCCCTAGCGGGCCTCTGTGCCCGGGCCGTCGTGGTCGTCGGTGCCGATGGCAAGGTGAGCTACACCCAGCTCGTCGGCGAAATCACCGAGGAGCCGAACTACGACGCGGCCCTCGAGGCCGCCGGGGCCTGACGTCGCCGCTGCGATCATCCATGGGGGCGGCCCCTGCGAACCTCTCCACATGAAGAAGCTCCTGGCCCTCCCGGTTCTCCTCGTCGCCGTGGTCCTCGTATTGGGCCTCTCCGGTGGGTGCTCGTCCCCGATCCCCAACCGCAACCCCGTCGGTGAGCCGTTTCCATCCATTGTGGCGGAGCCTCTAGACGCGGAATCAGACGAGGATCGGATCCGTATTCCCGAGGATTTCGCAGGGAAGCCGCTCCTACTCCTCGTTGGCTACGTCCAGGACACCCAGTTCGATATCGATCGATGGCTCTTCGGGGCCCTGGACGCGGACTTGGCCGTCGAGTTGCGTGAGATCCCCGCAGCCCGCGGAA
Source organism: uncultured bacterium (assembly GCA_913058555.1). Lineage (GTDB taxonomy): Bacteria > Planctomycetota > UBA1135 > UBA1135 > Saltatorellus. The sequence goes on along the minus strand of CAJXRJ010000169.1, from coordinate 1,454 downwards.
TGGGGGCGCGGCTCGCGTCTGGTTTCATCGACGGGGGGATGCGGCGGGGCATCCCGAAGGCGGAATGGGGCGCTGTCGCGACGACCTACGGGGCCACCGCCGAGACGATCGCCGAGGTCACGGGCACGGAGCGGCCCCGCAATGCGCGCGTGCTCCTGATCGACGGCTCCGGCGTGATCCGGTGGTTCCACGACCAGGGCTTCTCCGCGGGAACGCTCATCGCTCTTCGTGAGGCGCTGGCGGGTCTCTAGCCCCGGTCGAGAGCCCCGGTCGAGAGCCCCGATCAGTCCCGGACACTCTCCATCAGTCGCGAGGACGAAGTCGGGTGAGCAGTCGCTCCCACCAGGAAGCGCGCCGACAGCCCGGGGCGGGGGAGGGGCTGTCATCCTCCAAGCATTCGTCCGGGTCCTGCTGGAGGGCTCCGAGCAAGGGTTCGACGATGGCATCACCGGGGCGCGGCTCGTAGTCGACCCCGTCTTGTGTCTTGCCGGGTGTCTTGTCGGGTGCCCCGCCGGAGCCGCTCCTGCCGCCGGCTTGTTTCACCCTTGCAGCACGGCGGTGGCGTCCGTGCCTTCGATAAGGAACTCGGTGCCTGGCTCCTGGTGCTTGCGCTTGATGTATCCAAGCACTACGCCGCCGTCCTCCCGGAAGGAGTACGCCCACGTCGTGACGATGCCCAAGTCCCGCGATTCGCCTTTTACCTCCCGCATGAGGCGGGTCCCCGGCGGCACCGGGTCATCGTGGGATACTTTCAGGCGGAAGAGGCACTTGTTGAGGCCGCCGTAGGTGTCGATCTTGGCCACCACCTCTTGCCCGATGTAGCAGCCCTTCGTGAGGGAGAACGCATCGTCCAGGCGTGCCTCTTGGGGGTAGACGTCCACGCTGATGTCGCGTCCCACTTCGCCGGCGACGTTGTCGGCGCGCAGGCTATCGAAGGCCACCAGGCCCCCGGGGGTGGCGCCCGCGTCCCGCAGGGCGATCCAAAGGGCCTCCACATTGTCGGGATCGCCTTCCACGCGCCAGCCCGGTTGGCCGGCGACCCCCAAAGGGACGAGACGGACCACGCTTCCCTCGAACGTGGCCAGGGCGCCCGTGTGCTCTGGCCCGCGTTCTTCCGGGACGTTCTCAAGGACCTTCGCGAGCACGGACAGGGCCAGGGGCCCAGTCAGCTCGATGGGGGCGTAGCTCTCTGATTCGTCCCCGACGCTGACGTCCTCGGCGAAGAGATACATGTCGAGGGCGTCCTTCAGGGCGGGCGCGGCGCCCGGCGAAGTGGAGAGCAGGTAGCCCTCGCCCAGGAACGCGAGATCAAAGAGCTGCACGACCTTTCCCTTGCCCGTGAGCAGCATATTCCGGTTGCCCGCGCCTGCTTCAAGCCCCTTGATCTCGTTGGCGAGGATCCGGTGCAGGAAGTCGGTCGCTTCCTTGCCCGCCACGGACACCAGGCCGCGGGT
>CAJXRJ010000168.1 GCA_913058555.1 uncultured bacterium | reverse complement strand
CTACACACTGCATATCGTCGGCAGCGTCAGATGTGTATAAGAGACAGGCCTGGACCGCTCATTCCTCCCCCCCCAGGCGCTGCATGCTTCCTCGTCCTCTTTCTGGATGGCGCCACCCTCGACCGTGGCCCGTCGGCGCCACGCGAGTTCGCCCGCGCCCCCGAGCTCCAGCCCAAGGAGATCGTCGGCCAGGACCATTCACGGTGCTGCACTCACCGTATTCCGTGCGACATCGCCAGGACCCTTCACCACGACGATCGGCGATCAAGGGACGGGCCCCCTGGAAGTTGCTGGAGATGATCGCGCAGTCTTCGCAGTGACCGCTACTCAACGCCCTGCTCGCTGGGTGGAACTGGCCCTGGCTCAGGCTGTGTGCGCAAGTCGCGACACTGCGAGTGCTTGCCACAGGACACTGCGCGTAGACGGAATCCTGGCCTCCAATCCATCGCTCTCAACGCCGGCAACTCCTTCGACTCCGTCTCCGAAGTTGAGAAGTCCGCTTCCATCGGTGACGTGTCCGCGGCCCTCTACACAGTTGGCGGCCAGTACCCGCGCAGCATGTAGTCCGAGTGCCGCCCAAGACTTCTAACGCTTGTATGCACTCGTAACCAGGTTCGACGCACCTCCTGTGCGGTGAACAGAACTCGCAGGGTTCGGTGTGCGCCAGCTAGCTTGCTCGCCCAGTGCCCCGGGCCTTCTGGTCGGGCCCTCACGTAATGAAGCGCGTGGCATCCATGTAAGCACCAACCCTGTGGAGGTCAGCATCGTTTATGGTCCGCGGCTTCCAAAGACCCGACCACTCCCCGCCGCCGCCCCTGCCCAGTGACCAGAAAACTCCTCGCCGATGACCACGCTGATGCGGTGAAGGAGGGGGCCCAAATCTCGGAAGCGGAAGTGATTCACGGCGGTATTCGCTCCGGTGTGCTTGCGGGTCGCAGCCTGCCGTCGGCGATCTGGCTGTTGGCGCTTCCGGTTCTTGTCCAGCAGGTCCTGCAGGCATTCGTGGGGATGACGGACAAGATGTTTGCTGGTCACCTCGAGGCCGGAGTCCGCGTCGATGCGCTCGACGCCATCGGCATCGGCTCCTATGTGGGTTGGTTCATCGGCATCGCGATGAGCGGGCTCGGGATCGGTGGCATGGCGATCATCGCCCGGGCAATGGGAGCGGGGGACCGCGAACTCGCCCAGCGGGCTCTGGGTCAGGCCATGGGAGTGAGCGTAGCCTGGGGGGCGCTCGTCGGGCTTGTGCTCTGGCTGTCAGCGTCATCGCTCGCAGCGGCGACCCAGCTGAGTGCGGGCGCCTCCTCTCAGTTTGTGCAATATCTGCACGTCCTCGCGCTCTCGATGCCCGGCGCGAGCGTGATGCTAGTCGGCGCCATGTGCCTCCAGGGTGCCGGCGACACGCGACGACCCGCCGCCATCGCGGTCGCTGTCAACCTCGTCAACATCTCATTCTCGTGGGTACTGTCCGGCGCTGACATCGACCTGGGCTTCCTCGGCATGAGCACCGTGCTCATGAATCCGTTCGGATTTGACCTTGGGGTAGCGGGTGTCGCAGCCGGCACCTCCATCGGCTACGGCGCCGGGGCCTTGATCACCTGGGGAGTGCTGGTTGGCGGCATCAAGGACATGGCGCTGCGGCGAGTCCACCTGCGCCCCCAGCGGGCCATGCTCGGTCGCTTCCTGCGGGTCGGCGTGCCGAGCTTTGCCGAGGGGATATCCATGTGGGCCGTGAATCTGTTCGTCCTTGCCTTCATCGGGACAATAGCCCAGGCAAGCGGCACGGGGGGCTCGGGGCTCCAGGGAGCCCACATCATCGCTATCCAGTGGGAGTCGTTTAGCTTCCTGCCTGGATTCGCGATAGGGACCGCCGCGGCCACCTTGGCAGGTCAGTACCTTGGCGCCGGCGACGCGGCGATGGCCCGGCGCGCTATCGTGACCTGCGTCGGTCTCGCCGCCGCGATGATGGTGTGCTTCGGGGTCGTTTTCATGACTGCGGGGCACTGGCTCACGAGCGTGATATCGCGCGAACCGATCCACCTGGAGCTCGTTCCGAAGGTGCTCTTTATCGCCGGGCTCACCCAGGTCTTCCTCGCCATCACGATGGTGGTTCGCCAGGGACTCCGTGGGGTTGGCGACACACGCTGGTGTTTCATCATCACGACCTTCAGTAGCTACTGCATTCGCCTTCCGGCGGCCTATGTCGTGGGTGTGGAGATGGAGCTCGGCCTCGTGGGCATCTGGTATGCACTCTGCGGAGAGTTTGCAGTGCGTGGCGCGTTGTTCACGGCACGCTTCCTGCACGGCGGATGGGCCCAAGTGAAAGTCTAGCGCTCGCGGCCCCCTCGACCGAGATTCACACTTCGGGGCTCATACCCCCGCACGCACCTGGGCAGGTTCGGTCGTCGGAGGGTGGGCGCCTTGGCAGGCCCGACCGTATCGACGGCCTGGGCCCTTTGTGGGACACTGCGCCCATGATCTTGCTGAGTCTCGCCACGGTCCTTCTCGCCCAAGCGGACACCGACTGGGATGCCCAGGCCCTTCAGCTCGAATACGAGGGCTCTTACGACCAGGCAGTCATCGCACGAATCGAAGCCATTCGTGCTGCGGACTCCATAGAGGAAGGGGCTCAACAGCGCCGCGAGCTCACCCGACAGCTCCGGTGGTACGAAGGGCTCGTGTCCACCGTTCGGGGTCACTTCAACGACTCGCACGCGACCGGTGGCCGGATTGCGGTCGTCGATCACGAGCTGCGGGTTCACGATGCGTACACAGGACGAAGGCTCTACGACCCGGTACCGGTGGGAGCCTCCCCGTGGGTCCAACTCGCTGAGGAGGCGCCGCGGGCGGTGGTGGTGAACTCCGACCCCACGGTACTGCAGGTTTTCGAGCTGGAGACCGGGCGGAGCCTCTTCCGTAGACCGTTTCGTTATCGCGCCCACGCCATCAGCCCCGACGGGCAAACGCTGGCCCTCTCTTGGGCGGAAGGGAAGTCGTATGGCGTGGACTTCGTGAACTTGGAGAACGGCGAAGAGTCCCGCGTAGCGGTCGAGGATTCAGTCCACGGTGAGATGTATGCCCTGGAGTTCTCACCCGACGGCGGATCGCTCCTCTGCACCTTCGGCGACTTCATCGTTTTCGACGTCGCGGCGAGCACGTCCACCCGAGTGCATCCAGCGGTAGAGAATAGCGTCGACTGGAGCCCCACCCGGCGCGAGTGGATCAACGGCGGACGGCAGGTGGCTGATTCCTATGATGGCATCGGAATCTGGGACTGCGCCACGGCCACCTGGAAGGTGCAGGGGCTATGGCCAGGGGAGAGCCCCGAGGATCTCGCCTTTCACGCCGGAGAGGGAATCCTCACAGTGGTTGGCTATGAAGATGCCTATCAGTTCTCGATAGAGACCGGAGAGCCATTGGGACGGCCTCTCGTCCCGGACGATGCGGTGATTCGCGGGGGCCTGGCAGCGGAGTACTTTCGGGGCGTGGGCTCCGACGATGGGCGCGTGGTCGCGGCCCTCGGAGACTGGGGGCGCGTGCGCGTCTGGGATACGCGCAGCGGCAAGAAGCTCGCGAGAGAATTTGGTCACGGGCGGCTCAGAGCTAGATATCTGGAGAGCGAAATCGAGCTCAGCTTTGTCGATTCGCAACGCTTCGCGGCGCGAGTGCCGGACCAGTTCGTTCGCGTTTGGGAGGTGGGCGAGGAGATCGCGGAGGCCACCGATATCCCCGAGGGCTATATGAGCCTTGCGGAGCACCGGGCGCCTTCGCCGCGCTGCGCCGTCGCCAGGCTGCTCGCACGCACGTTCGTGTATTCGTCGTCGGGGCCTCCGCGCGAACTGCCGCTGCCAGACGGTCGCTACTCTGGCTTTTCGATCACGGAGTCAGGAGATCGCGCCTTCTTCAGCGGCGAGGATTATGGGGTCTGGGAGGTATCGCTCTCGGACTTCGATAGGACGCCTCGGCTGGTGACGGAGATCAGTCACTACAGGGGCGTCGAGGCGAACCCCAGTGGAAGCCAGTTCTTGGTCAACGACTATGGTCGAACGGATGTTTTTGACGCAGCAACGGGGGTTCCGACGATGCGCCTCAATGGCGTTGACGGAAGGCCGCACGTTCTGGACGACGAAGGACGCCTTCATGTCTACTTTGAAGGGTCCTGGAGGGTCGCCGATGGGGCGATGGCATGGAGGGTCTGGGATGGCGCTTTCGGGGACGAAGTGGAGGAGGAACGCACCGAAGGGATCGTGCTCCGACCATTCCATCATTCAGGAACGCTTGCCCTCACCAACTGGGATGAGGGCGAGACCTTTGAGGCCACTTGGAATCCCGAGTTTGGTGAACCGATCACGACGACGTTGTGGAACGGCGTCTGGGACGTTTCAGATCTGAGGTCGCTACTGACGGACACCACCACGCCGGCATTCACGCTCTACAACTACAGCACGCGCATGTTCACGGTTTACGACGTGACCACAGGTGAGAAGCTCGAGTTGCCGTGGAAGGGCTTTGAGCCCATGCAATTCATCCTTGGGGACGATCGATTGCTCATCGCCAGCGAGGAAGAGGTCGTGCTCCTGCGAATCAGCGACGGGAGCGTTCTTGCCAAGAGCCCCCGACTCAGTGGCCTCGAGAAGATTGCGCTGATTCCCGGGCATGACGCCTTCATGGTGATGCTCGAGCAGGGCTGCATCGATGGCTTCAACGCCCTCACCGGCGAGCGCGTGGGCCCCCGCTGGTGGAGCGGTGCTTATCGGCTGTCGCTGGTGTCTGATGACGGAGAGACGGCCATCGCCACGGACGGCGATACGACCTACGAGTACAGCTACGCCAAAGGGGCGGGGCGCGTGGTTCCGAGTGCCCACGGGCCGGACCCAGCTGAACCAGTCTTGGTTGAGCCAGTCCCGGGCGAGCCCGCCCCTGCCGACGGTCCTTTGCTCATCGCCAGAGTCGATTGGTCCCTAGCCACGGTCAAGGACGGCCAAGCGATCCCCGGTCCCACGCGGCGCGGGGTCCACCGCAATAGCGGCGCCTGGTTCTATGGCAGGAGCTCTCACCGATTCTTGAACAAGGAGAAGACGATTGCGCTCCTCGGCGTTTCCGCCTCCTCGAAGGGCCTAGAATTCCACTACGCCGACTTCCGCCCCTCGCGACTGGAACCGACCCAAGGCGACGCCGAGGCCCTATCAAGAGAGTGGTGCCGGAGGCTCGCACTCAAGATCGAGAATGGAGTGATCTTCGCGGCCCGATGAGAAGCACCGCGCCAGGATCAGTCTTCGCTTTCGGGCAGCCTGGCATCACTGGATTCGCGACGCATGCAATCGCAGCTCGACGGCCATTATCAGAAGCGAAAAATCGATCCAGGCTCGGTACTCCGGTACTCCGGTACTCCCACGAGAGCGAGCTCCGAAAGCTTGTGCCGGCCTTAATCACGACCCTGCGCCATTACCACCCGCACGTACGTGGCCAGTCGATCTTCACCCTGAAGCGACTGGGTCCCACGGCCGCCAGCGCCCGCAAGATCGCCAAGGACAAGAAGGAACACCAGAGCCTGCGCGACGGGGCCAAGCACGCGCTCAAAAGTCTGAACGGCTGATTCCACGGAAGTACCGGAGTACCGAGGAGTACCGAGCCAGGATCATTCTTTCGCTTTTGATCCTAACAATCGATTCGCATTCATCCTGGGCTGCCAATCCGATCGTACAACGCAGGCCAAAAGCGAAAAGACGAGCCTGGCACGGTACGTCCGCGGCTCCGCTCGCCGAGCCCAACACCTCGCAGCTTGGACCGCTTTCCCTGGTCGCCCTGTCCGATTCACACGTCGCAAGAGGTCGTTAGGTGGATGATCACCTGCCCCCCACCCAGATCTCCGTCCTCCGCCAAGTAGCCTGTGGGCAGAACGGCTTTTCGAAGCGGGGTCTGGATCAGAGCGCTGAGTGCCGAGATTCCATACTGTCCTGCCCGAGCCTGGGGCCCTTCCCTTAGATCCCGTTCGCCCACAACATGGAGCTTCTTTGAAACCGACCCACGTTCTTCGTTGGATCCTGTGCGTGACGTTCTGCCTCGCTTGGCCGCCTGCTGAAGCTTGGAGCAGCACCGGTCAGGACGGCCGCGATTCCCTGCGGCCGATCTTCGACGAGAGATTCGACCTATGGCCGGTCCAGTTGCGGTCCCCCGGGAGAGTCATCGTCCATTGCGAGGTGACGAACTTTGAGCCCCACAGGAATTTCCTGGAACGGCTCACGAAGGAAAGCCGCGTTTGCGCGTTCGCGCTGGCGACTGACCCGTTGCTGGCGGAAATCGAGGGATTGTCGAAGCAGGAAACCCCGGTCGCGCAAGGACATGAGCTGCCGCAGTTGAAGCTAGCGCTGGCAGGAGCGGACACGGTGTACGTGTCGGGCGCGGCTTTCGGCACTGAAGAGATCTCCGGCCTGGCGGATGAATTCAGGGCCTTCTTGGGCCGCGGCGGCAACCTGATCTTCGATGGCGACCTTGGTGGAATGCTGGGGGCGTTGCCACCCGCGCCATCGAAGACCAAGTCCCTCGCCTTGATCCCGGACTGCTGCATCGACTGCACTTTCGACGGAGGCGAATCAGCGACCAAAGCCCTCGTGGACCACGTTTCGAAGTCCCCACGGATCCTCGGTATCGGGGTAGAGCCAAGGGCAATGCTCGTCTTGAGGGGCCGGACGTTGTCTGTCATGGGCGCAGGTTCGATGACGGCCCTCGTGCCTGGCAATGCCGCTGGCCCTCCGATCACTCGCAAGCTCACGAGCGCCCGGGGCCGTCAACGGACGAATCGCATCGACCTCACCCAGTGGCGCCGCATGGCGATCGATCAGTCGGTCGAGCCATTTCCACCGGCCGCCCCAAGGACACCCCTGGTCGAGAAGGGCACGCTGTACATCGTCGGCGGCGGGGGGACGCCCCGCGGCCTGATGTCAGCGATGATCGAGAAGGCCGGCGGCCTGGAAGAAGCCAAGCTCGTCTACATTCCATGTGCGGAGTCAGATGACGTGGACGATCGCCAAGGGACCGTCGAGATGTGGAAGCGTATGGGCGTAAAACACGCCACCTTCATCCACACCAAGGATCGCAATCAGGCCAACACCGATGAGGCCATTCTCGGCCCCTTACGAGACGCGACCATGCTCTGGTTTGGCGGCGGCCGGCAATGGAACTTCGCCGACTCCTACTACGGGACCAAAGCGCACGAGCTCATGAAAGGCGTTCTGCACCGAGGCGGCGTCATCGGGGGCTCCTCTGCCGGTGCCTCGATCCAGGGACGTTTCCTAGCCCGAGCGACCCCCATCGGGAACTCGAGCATCCTCGCGCCTGGTTACGAGCGCGGCGGCCTGGGCTTTCTTTCGGGAGTCGCGATCGATCAGCACTTCTCACAGCGCGGGCGACAGAAGGACATGACCCAGCTTGTCCGAAAGTACCCTCAACTGCTGGGCATCGGCATCGATGAGGCAACTGCGATCGTCGTGGAGGAGTCAAGGGCCACCGTTCTTGGGAACGGCAAGGTTTACTTCTACGACGCGGCCGCGGATAGAAAGAAGGGACTTCCAGACTACGAGGCCCTGCCAGCTGGATCGGTTTACGACCTGGCCTCCAGGCGAACCTTGGACGACTAACTCACGGAAAAATGAGCCGGGCTCTGCACTTCCGAGCCCTCCATTATCGGACGCATTGCCCGTCGCATCTCGGCCTAGGCCATCCCGGATGGCCTCCGGTGTTCTGACAGGCAGCCTGACGCAACAATCCGCAATGAACCATCTAAGACTCACCTTCGCCCTCGTCCTAGCTGCCTCATCCGTGGCAACGGCGCACGGGGCACCACAAACTTGGATCGCCAAGCAGAGCGTCATCAAAGCCAACCAGAAGAAGCGCCCTGGCTTCAACTTCGATGAATCCAAGGTTCCCTCCTACAAGCTGCCTGACCCACTGGTCTCCGCGACCGGCAAAGCAGTGACCACCGTGCAGGATTGGAAGGACAGTCAGCGACCTGCGATCCTCAAGTTGTTCCGGGAGCATGTTTACGGCGTGCGACCGGATGCCCACTACACCGTGGTTCACAAGGAGGTGGGCCGACGCGAGAACGCCTTTGGAGTGGGCGCAACTGCTCGACAGATCCGCACGACCGTCAAGTCGAATGACAAATCCCACTCGTTCGATTTCGTCATCGTCATTCCGAATTCAGACGCACCCGTGCCCGTGATCGTGCACATCAACAATCGTTACCTCATCCCCATCGACAAGACCGTCGATGAGTTTGATCCCTTCTGGCCGGTCGAGAAGATGGTGCGTCGTGGCTACGCCACCGCTGCGTTCCACACCTCGGACGTCGACCCGGACGAACCCGGCCGATACGCAGATGGAATCCGCGCCCTTCTTGATGATCCTGGCACCGATCAAGGGACCCGATGGCGGTGCTTATCTTCCTGGGCATGGGCAGCCAGCCGGGTGCTCGATTTCGCGCTTGAGCAGCCCGAGATCGACTCAAGCCGAACCGCCGTCGCGGGTAACTCCCGCGCCGGAAAGACGGCACTCTGGGCAGGAGCGGAAGATGAGCGATTCGCGCTCACGTACAGCAATGAATCGGGCTGTGGCGGTGCCTCCCTTTCACGCCGGGCCTACGGTGAGAACGTCGCCCGCATCACGGCGGTCTTCCCTCACTGGTTCTGCGAACGCTTCACTTCATACAGCGGACGGGAGGAAGCGCTGCCAGTCGACCAACATCAACTCATCAGCCTGCTGGCTCCAAGGGCTGTCTACGTCGGCAGTGCCGACGAAGACCTCTGGGCGGATCCGAAGGGGGAATACACCTCACTCGTTAAGGCGGGACCGGTATTCGACTTGTTCGGACTCAAACGCATCAAGCAGCCTGAGATGCCACCGTTGAACACCCCACGGCAAGTGGGCTCGACCGGTTACCACATCCGCACTGGTAGACACAATCTGACCGAACAGGATTGGGGGTACTTCCTCGATTTCGCAGATTCCATCTTCAAGTGAGACTCGGCCCTTCCCGGGGATCAAGGGACGTGATGTTGTTCGGTGGGAGGACCTTCCGCGGCGCCACGACAGCCCCCAGCCGATCAGGCGTCGGCGGCTAGCGACGCCGACGCCGCCTGGGACGAAGCAGATCGCCGAGGAGAGCAAGCCCCGTTCTGGGGACCTGCCCACCTAGCCCCATGCCAGTGGCGCCATCCCATTGCCGCGGGGAGCTCTACCGTTCGAGCGCCCACTCGGTCTCGCGCTCCGGCGCAATCGGCACGATCGCCTCGTACGCCGGGCGAGTCTGCCATTCACGCCGCCAGGCCTCGTGCTCCTCGTCCCCGGGGAATGCCTCGTCCGGCCCGTATGGATAGCCGCTCATCCCATGGAAAGGAAGCGGCTCAACATTGAGCGCCTCGACCGTGTTCGGGTCTCGATCCTTCGCCCAACCGTCCAGGAACACGAGATAGTCCCGAGTGTAACCCTCCGGCGGCGGCGCAACCCCGGTCGCATCGAACCGAACAGTCAGCGCGTCGCCCGACCCCATCACGACGAACCTGTCATCAATCGTCTCTACGAGAGGCAACGCTTCGCCTAGCCGTGTGTACTTGCCAGGGTGCTGGTTCCAGCGCGACGATTGCGACAACCGATCCCAATCGAAGCGCTCCGGTTGCGTCGGGTCGCCGTGGAGTACCGGCTCGCTGAAGCCGCGCCGCCAGAGGTTCGCGGATATGGGCTCAAGGGCTTGCACCACGAGCGGTGCATCGTCCGCGTCGGTCGCCAACACGATCTCATCCCAATAGAGTCGAAGCGTCGAGAACACCCGGATACGCGGGTCCTCCCGTCGCAGGATGTCCGTGACGTCGATCACCATCGACTTGGTCTTCCCGGCCGGGAAGCCGACCGGTGGGCCAGCGGCCACGAACACGCCCTGCTCGTTGGGTACCTGCAGGATAGGCGGTATGAAATCGAGTCCAGGCGTACGCGCGCTCGCCATATTCACGCTCGAGTCTGTCCAGTAGAACCACCCGGTGAAGATAAGTCGCAGCTTGTCAGCGTCCCTCAGGCGCTCCTTGTCGAACTCCAGCTCGATCCAGTGTGGCGTGGCGAGGCCGAGAAACTGGGACTTCTGCAGTTCGAACGGCACGGCATACACGTCATCCGTATGAGCAAGCTCCTCGGACCAGTCATTCCCGTCGCTCCCGACCGCCTTGCTGGCTGAAAGAGGATCCCGCACCGTATGGGTGTGGGGCTCAGGGAACGGCGGAAACGTAAATCGCTCGTCGGGGAAAATCTTGGTGCCCCTGGGATGATCGACGACGTCAAGGCGCACGCGGTCAAGGTAGGTGACCTCCCGTAGCTCTTCCGTGAACTGCAGCTCAAAGACACCGTCGCGCGACACCAGCTGGTCGCCGCGCACCAGCACGTACTCGTCGTGATCCGGTGGAACGAGCATGCCTGGACCCATCGGCAAACCAAGCGGCGTGATTCCAAGGACGTCGCTGATGAACTCGTACCTCTGTCCGTTCCACGAATACAAAAATGGGCAGGACCCGACGAGACCTTCGGGCTGACGGAGACCACCCCAATTGCCCGTTACAGGTTCATTGTCAGGGCCGATACCTAGAAGGTTGTCCACAACCCCGTTCGGCCATGAAACGCGCAGGATGTCGAGGCTCTCGCCTTGGCCAAAGCCGAGGACCTGCGGGGCACCGGTCCAGTAGATGCGACGGTACGTATCCCATGCCCGCATCTCGACGACCGCTCCAACGCCGCGCCGATTGTCCTTCAAACCAATGAGCTCAAGGCGCACAGCGTTCCCTGCGCCCCCAGTACAGCGAAACACATCGATCCCACGGGGTCCCACTCGCAAGATTTCGACGTCCCGTGAGCCTTGCTTGCTGTCGTCGTCGAGATCGGCAAAAGCGATTGGCCCTGCGCAAGCCTCACCAGCAACCTCGAAGCGCGCGGCCACAGGCAATCCGAAGGCGCGCACGCCCTCGATGGCGGCACCGGATCCCGCCCAAACGATGTCGAGCGCACCGTCGAGGTCAACGTCGATAGCGTGCACGCGACGACCGTCGGGAACGAGCCACTCGCTCGAGGAGGCCACAGCCGTCCCGTCCGCACCGCGCCACCAAACTGTCGACTCGTCGGAGCCTGGGACAAAAAGGTCCGGACGACTGTCGCCGTCGAAGTCCGCCACTACGGGCTCATTCCTGAAACGTGGATTCTTCCCAAAGACATCCTCCGTGACATCCGCGAACTGTCCCCTGCGCAGGCTATCCGCCAGGACGACGCCATTGGGCCCCCCGAACATCAGATCGACATCCTGGTCGGAATCGAAGTCCTCGACCACGCACCACGTGAATTCACGATCGTCGGGCAGAGTCGCTTCAACGGAGGCGTCGACCCAGGCGCCGTTCAATCGCTTGCCGTCGATGACCTCTGCAACGCCGTCATTGCGGAAGATCCGAGCGCCGAAAGGGCCGACGACAAGCAGGTCGAGGTCCCCATCGTGGTCGAAGTCGACCACTTCGATGTCACTCGGCGGCGCAGGGAGCGCTGGTAGTGACGTCATAGAGCGAGCCCATCTGCCTTCACCCTGCCATTCATAGATGAGCAACTCCCCACCGGAGGTGATCACGAAGTCGAGATGATCGTCGTTGGCAAGATCAAGGGCGCAAACAAGCCCAACAGGGTCCCCGTGTAGAGTACGTACCGTGTCCGAACTCCCCTTGCGTAGGACGATCCGCAAA
>CAJXRJ010000167.1 GCA_913058555.1 uncultured bacterium | reverse complement strand
GCCGAAGCGCCCCCCGCGCCGCCCAAAATGCCCTCCATGACCGCCGATCAGCCCTCCACCACGGCCGACGCCCAGAAAGTGCCGATCCAGCGCCCCCGGGGCTCCACCAAGGTGGCGGTCGTCGGCGCCGGATACATCGCCGACTTCCACCTGGAGGTCCTCAAGAGCACCAAGGGGGTCGACCTCGTGGCCGTTTGCGACGTGAGCGAGGAGCGCGCCAAATCCGCCGCCAAGCGCTTCGGCGCCCCCCACGCGGTGACGGACCTGAAGGAACTGAAGGGCCTGGGGGTCGATATCGCCCACCTGGCGGTCCCGCCGGACCTCCATGTGAGCTTGACGAAAGCGCTTTTGGAGTCGGGCGTCGGGGTCTTCGTGGAGAAGCCCATCGCCCTCTCCACCGAGGACGCCCGGGAGCTCGCGGAGCTGGCCGACGCCAAGGGGCTCGCTCTCGGGGTGAACCACAACAACGTCTTCCACCCGTCCTTCGTGAAGCTCATGGAGCGGCTCGAGTCCGGCGAGATCGGCCGCGCGGAGCACGTCCAGGTGACGCTCTCCGTGCCCCTGCGGCAGCTCGACGCTGGCGACTACTCCCATTGGATGTTCCGCGCGCCGCGCAACATCGTGTTTGAGCAGGCCGTTCACCCCCTGAGCCAGCTCGAGCACCTGCTCGGCTCGGTCAAGGAAGCCACGGTCGCGAAGCTGGGCACCACCGAGCTGCACCCTGGCCAGATGTTCCACAAGCGCTGGTCCGCGTCCTTCGTGGCCGAGCGCGGCACCGCCGACCTCTACATGGCCTTCGGCGAGCCCTTCACGCGCTCGACGATCCAGGTCCTGGGCACCGACGGCTCCCTTGAGGCCGATCTCTTCCACGACCAGCTCTCCGGCGAGCAGAAGACCCTCTGGCTGGACTTCTGGAACAGCTACCTCGCCGGTTCACGCCGCGCGAAAGAGACCAAGAAGAGTGCGCGCCGCGTGCTGAAGAACTGGTCGATGTTCACCCTTGGCCTCGGCGGCCGTAAGGACGCTTTCTTTGTGGGCATGCGCGACGGCATTCGTGCGTTCCACACCGCACTCAAGGAGGGCAAGCCCCTTCCCAACGACTCCTGGGCCGCCCTGCGCGTCACGGAGTGGGCGGACGCCCTGGCCGGCGACACGTCGGCCGAAGCGCCCCCGGTGCCCGAGTTCCCGGATCCCGGCGAAGCCCGCGAAAACGAGGTCGTGGTCCTCGGCGGCACCGGCTTCATCGGACGCCGCGTCGTGACGCGCCTGCTCGCCAAAGGCGAGAACGTCACCTGCATCACCCGCCGGCTCCACTCGTTGGCGCCGGAGATTGTCGAACCCGCCCTCGACGGCCGCCTGCGCCTCGTGCGCGCGTCCCTCGGTGACGAGGCCGGCATGGCCAAGGCCCTCAAGGGCGCCAAGCGCTGCATCCACCTCGCGACCGGCAACGGCAACGACTGGGAAGAGGTCAAGAAGATCATGGTCGACGGCTCCGCCCGCGTGGCGGAGCAGTGCTCGGAAGCGGGCTTGGACCGGCTCGTGTACGTGTCCTCCATCGCGGCCCTTTACACCGGCCCGGACGGTGCCGAGGGCGGCAAGATCGCGGACTCGTGGGATACCGACTCCGAGCTTTCGAAGCGCCCCCTCTACGCCCGAGGCAAAGCCGAAGCGGAGAAGGCCCTCAAAGCCGTCGCGGACAGGACGGGCCTCAAGCTCGTCGTCACCCGCCCGGGCGTGGTACTCGGCGAAGGCACCCCGATGCAGCACTCTGGCCTCGGCCTCTGGGTGCGCGACAACCACTGCGTGGGATGGGGCCCCGGCGACAATTCCCTGCCCTTGGTGCTGGCCGACGACGTCGCGGACGCCTTGGTGGCCGCGGCCCTGAAGGAAGACGGCAGCGTCGACGGCAAGGCCATCAACCTGTGCGCCAACCCCGGCATCACGGGCCACGAAGCGGTCCTCGAGCTGCAGAAGGCCACGGGCCGCAAGATGGAGTTCCACCCGCGCGGGCTATTCACGAGCCAGCTCATGGAAGTCGGCAAGTGGCTCGTCAAGAAGGCCGGGCGCCGCAAGGCGCCGTTCCCCTCCTACCGCGACCTCAAGTCCCGGGCGCTCATCGCGCCGTTCGAGAGCGACCTGGCCCGCAAGGAGCTCGGCTGGAAGCCCGTGGAGGACAAAGAAGAGTTCCTCGACAAGGCGATCCGGATCTACGGCAACGACACGCCAGAGTCGAGCTCAGCCAAGAAAAGCGACTGACGTGAGCGCTTCCCCCCGCCACCTCCTGCACGTCTTCTCGACGTTCTGCGCGGCGGGTCCCCAGGTCCGCACAGCCATGCTGATGCGGGCCTTTGGGGATCGGTATCGGCACACGGTCGTCTCCTGCGACGGACGCACGGAGGCGGCAGAACTTGCGCCGGGCGTGGACCTGACCCCCGCGACCTGGTCGCCCGATGGCGGCGCCATGGCGGGCGTCAAGTTCGCCCGAAGGCTCCTGCGTCAGGTGAAGCCGGACCTGCTCCTCACCTACAACTGGGGGGCGATGGACACAGTCCTTGCGGCGCGCACCTCCGGCTTCAAGCGCCTCGTTCACCATGAGGACGGCTTCAACGCAGACGAGTCCGTGACGCTCAAGGGGCGCCGGAACTGGACGCGCCGCCTGGCCCTTCGCAGCACGGACGTCATCGTCCCAAGCGCCAACCTCGAACGCATCGCGAAGGGCACCTGGCGCCTGCGCCGTGTGCAGTTGATCCCCAACGGAGTCGACGCGAGCCTCTTCGCTCGCAGTCCCTCCGCGGCCGCGGCCTTCCGGGCCGCCCACGGGATCCCCGAAGACGCCTTCGTCGTCGGAGCCGTTGGACACCTGCGACCCGTCAAGAACTTCGGCCGCCTCATCCGGGCCATGGCCCAAGCTACCGGATCGAACGAGTGGCCCGAAGGCCTTCGGCCGCACTTGCTCCTCGTGGGCGAAGGCGGTGAGCGCAATGCCCTCGAAGCCGAAGCCGCGAAGGCCGCGCACCTCGAGGTGACCTTCACGGGCCACATCCGCGGCTTGAGCGACGCCTACTCCGCCATGGATGTCTTCGCCCTTTCGAGCAACTCCGAGCAGCAGCCCGTCTCTCTCCTCGAAGCCATGTCCGCGGGCTGCCCGGTCGTCGCCACCGACGTCGGCGACATCTCCGCGACGCTGCCCGCGGAGGGGCGCCGCTTGCTGGCTGAAGTGGGGCCTGACGCGGAAGCCAAGATGGCGGGCGCCATCACGCAACTCGCGAGGGATCCCGAGCAACGGAGCCGCCTCGCGGAGCTCGGGCTCGAGCGGGTCAAAGAGAACTACTCCCTCCCCGCGATGGTCGACGCCTACGGCGCCGCCTTTGAGCGGGCCATGGAGCGCTAGGGACGCTCCGGGGCCAAGGTGGTGGCCGGCAAGAGGTCGGGGCGCTTCGATCAAGGGCTAGTCCCCTCGAAGGGGCTCCATCGTCAGCGAAGCCATGCGCCAAGGCGTGAGGGGCGGCGCCCCACACCCCGCCACTAAGAATGGGCATGCGCTGCTACGATGCGGCTGCAATGCCGTGGCGCTCCGAGCGGAGCCACGCCCCTTCCCTTACCAAGCGATTCGCCCACCAAGCCATGCGATTCAACTCCACCCTGCTCCACCTGACCACCGCCCTCGCATGCGCCCTAGCCATGACCACCCAGGCATCGGCTCAATTGGTGAACGTGTGCGGCACGCTCGTGACCGATGGCGCCGGGTGCAAACTCGTCGAGCTTTCGACAGGCGAGCGCTACATCCTCGACAGCGACGGCGGCTTGGCCATCGGCCAGACGATCGCCGTCCAGGGAGACCTCGACACGACGTGCCTTTCGATCTGCTGGGCGAACGATGGGTGCATCTTCAACGCGGTGACCACACCGTCCGTCGGGTGCGGCGGTGGCATGAACTACTGCGGACCGGCGCCGTTCAATTCCGCGGGGTTGTCGGGGTCCATGTCAGCGCTGGGTTCCCTCACCGTGGCGAGCAACGACCTGACGCTCGTCGCTTCGGACTTGCCCCAGGGTCAGTTCGGCATCTTCGTGTTGTCCATGACGTCGGACTTCGTCCCAGGCGCGAACGGCACCAGCAACGGCAACATCTGTCTAGGGGGCGTCGTCGGTCGTTTCGATCGCCCCGGCGAGGTCTTGGGCACTGGTGCCTTGGGCACGTTCTCGCTGGCAGCCGACCTCACGACGTTCCCCCAAGGAAGTGGCTCCGTCGCTGTGGCAGCCGGTGAGACGTGGTACTTCCAAGCTTGGCACCGTGACGTGGTGGGCCTCGGCTCGAATTTCACCGACGGCTTGGAGCTGACCTTCCAGTAACGGGATACGTCCAGCACAAGCGTGCGGGCGGAACGCGCAACGGCTCAGGGTCAGGGTCAGGGCTGACAAACAGCCACGGCTCAGCATTCCCACTTCTGGCGGGATCGCGCGCGAGTTGTCACCGAGACGTCAACTCGCGCGCGGGGGTGCTACTCTCAGATCTGAACGAGGGCCGCTCGGCACGCAGGCCTTCCGACTTGGCCTCTCTCTTTGGGTTCGCTCCTTCCCTAGCCGTTCCGACACAGTGGGTTGGGGTGGATCCTCCCCGTGCGGGGCCCCGACTGACCACGCCAGGCAAAGGGCACGCCCCCACCGACACTTACGGAGATGCGTGCCCATTCATCGAAGTCAGCTTGCAGGCCTTCCCACCGCCCGGCATGCCGCTCCCCCACCATTGACTCGCCATGCTCGCAACCACAATCGTGCTCGCCGTCTCGCTCCAGAGCACCCCGGCGTCCATCTTCACGCTCGACGCCCCCCACGGCGGCGGCTCCCGGGATTTCATTCCGACGCCCGACCTCGACGGCGATGGACTGGACGACTTCACCGTCGTGGTATCTGGGCGGTTGCTCAGCTACTCATCCGCTACGCGCGCCACCCTTCGTGATGTGACGGGTGCGAGCCTCTCCGGTCATTTCACGCGCTGGATTGGCGATGCCAATGGGGATGGGGCTCCCGACCTGCTGGCACTGAAGTCCCTCAATCCGTACACGGTGGTCGTAAGGGACGGCATGACCGGCGCGGAGATCTACACGGTCGTTCCCACTGGAACCCTCGAGGTGGGCGGGATCAACCCGGCCTTTGGACCGATCGGTGACGTGGACGGGGACGGACAGGGGGACTTCTGGCTGCGGATCCAGATTTCACAGAGTGCCTACGAGGCCTGCGATGTTCACTCGAGTGCCGGTGGCGGGTTGATTCGCCGCATCAGCCGTACCGGAAGCTACGGCTTCGCCAGACGGGTGCGCGAGTACCCAGACAGCAACGGCGACGGCATCGCAGAGATCGCTATCGGAGACACGACCAACTTTGGATCCAGCCCTCTCTACCGTGGCCGCCTCCTGGTGGTGGACCCCACCACCGGTGCGGACCTTTTCGAAGTGCTTGGAAGCTCTACCACGCGGCTAGGGGAAGAATTTGAGGTCATCGGAGACGTCGATCGCGACGGCAGCAATGACTTCATGGTGCATCGCAACGGATTCGGTTCGCCCGACCGCGAGCTTGGGTGGATCTACTCCGCGGCGACGGGCGCATTCCTCTTTGAGGTGGAGAGTCCACTCCCCGGGGACAGCACCCTGGGTCGAATCGCAACCGACGTCGGTGATGTCAACGACGACGGGCACGACGATTTCCTCCTTGGGGACGTCGAGCAGGGCGCTGCATTCGTGTACTCAGGTGCATCAGGAGCGGTGCTCTGGCAGTTCCAGGGGACGCCAGGTTCAGGGCGAGGGGTCCAGTCCGTCGGGGACATCGACGGCGACGGTTCCCCCGACTGGGTCGTGCTCTCATGGACCAGCCCGGACGATCCTGGGTCCTGGCGCGCGTCGGGCTTCGGAGTGGAGCGTCCGGAGGGGTACTTGGAATTCGAACTCGCAGGTGACGGTGCCACGCCCATCGCGAACGGACAGGAACTCAGCAGCAATCTCCCCTTTGGCCCCCTGGTCCGTATCTCCACCAGCGGCCCAGGCCAGCACGGTGCGGCCGCCTTCGATACGAATCCCAATGGCCCGAACACGAACACAACCGCACCCGGGCTGCTCGTCGGATCAGGGAATGCCGTCGTGATCCAGGGCCGCATGGCGCAGTCCTCACCGGGCATCTTTGATACCCCGGAGCCGGCGGCGTCCGGGGGCACGCTGACCTTCGAGTTGCTGGCACGGGTCCAACCGGAGGCCATCGACTTGATCGGCGTCGACGCAGGGAGCTCCGCGACGGTCGCGCTCCGCGATGTCCGGGGTTATGCCCGCACGTTCACCGTACCGGCGCAGTTCACGGCGAACGGGGCCGTGGATCTCTCCCAGGCCCGCTGGACCCTGCGCCTGAATACGCTCGACCCCCAGCCAGGCTTCGCGGCAACGGCGACCGCAATCGAACATCCACAGTTCGACATCACCAGGCTGGCGGCCCTCAGCGTGGAATTCACGGGCCCGTCTGCCGTCGATCGGTTGTGGCTGCTGGAAGCGGCCCCGCCAATCAACGGCGCCTACAAAGTGACCCGTGCCCCGGCGATCGAGGGGTACATCCGGCATGCGACCGGCCTCAACGATGTCGACGGCGATGGGGTGCGCGACTACGCCACGTCCAACTGGGCCCTGGTCCAAAGCCAGTCGGCTGTGACCGTCTACAGCGGGCGCACCCAGGCACTACTGCACACCAGCCCGGTGATCCTCGCCACCGACGTCGCCAACATCGGTGACGTGAATGGCAACGGAGTCGACGACATCTTGATTGGCTCAGGAGACTGGGGCTTGCCGAGCACCCCTCGCACGGGCATCGCCTACGTCCACGATGGGGCCACTGGGAACAGGATCTACCGAATCGAAGGCACGGTCGTGTCGGATCGCCTGGGGGATTCTGTCGCGGCCCTCGATGACGTGGACGGCGACGGCGTCCTCGACTTTGCTATTGGCACTTCGCCCAATTTCACGCCTAACGGCAAGGTTCTCCTCTACTCGGGCGCAAGCGGGAGCCTGCTCAGGGAACTCGCAGGCATTCCCACGGAGATCACCCAGGGAGCTTTCGCCCTCGTCGAGGACCTCGACGGGGATGGAGTTCGGGATGTGGCCATCATCTCCCATGATTCCCCGCCCACCTCCACGCCCACGAGGCATGTCCGCATCTATTCGCCGGTGACCGGCGCGGTCCTCGTGGAGCGCACGGACACCAACAACTCGGAGGGGCTTGGGCCCGTGCCGTTCTTGTTCAACGACGTGGACCTGGACGGGATCAGAGACATTTTGCTGGGCGTGGGGAACCGGGACATCGCGGAGGCGACCGTCATCTCCGGCGCAACATGTGAGACGCTCATCCAGCTGCCGCCCACTGCGAGCTTTGTCCCCAACGGGTCGCGCCATTCGATCGCCATCGCGGACATGAACGGCGACGGGATACTGGATATCTGCCAGCAGTACTTTGGATCCCGTGTCCGCGTCCTCTGCGGCGCCACGTTTGAGGTCCTCTTCGATGCCTCGGACGACACCTCGCTATACAGCACGAGCGGCCTCTACTCCGTGGGGGACTTGGACCGAGACGGTCTCGACGACCTCATTGCGACGGCGCCCGCCTCGGACCCAACGGTAACGTTCGTGGGGTTCACCCCAAGCGTCGGCATTGTGTGCACCGGAGCACCCCACTCGGCGGGTTTGGGCGCGCGCCTGCGTCCCATGGGAAGCACGAGCATCGCGGCGAACGATTTCACCCTTGAGGCCTGGAACCTCCCGCCGACATCCTTCGCACTGCTCCTGAATTCGAGCGGGACAGCACCTGCCATCGGTCCAGGCTCCGTTGCACTCATGAGTGACGGGCACCTATGCCTTGCCCCGGCCTCCCTGGCCCGGCACCAGGTCCTCTTCACCGTCTCCGGAGGGATGACCGAGATGCCCCTCGATCTCACGCACTTGCCAACGGCCGGGGTGCCCGGATTCATGGCCCCCGCCACCGCCGGCGAAACGCGCTACTTCCAATGCTGGTTCCGCGACAACGCTGGAACGTTCGGGAGCAACCTCTCGGACGCCATCGCGGTGACTTTCACCCACTAGCGCGGTCACCTGGGCCTGAGGGTCCTAGGCCTGCGCTCTATGGTATTGAGACAGGTGGTGTGTCTTCACCCGCCCGACCTGCCCCAAGACGCGGAGTCAGCCCTTAGAGTGTCCGGATGCGTGATCCCCGAGCTCAGCACCTTCTTCCCCGATGGGCGGCGCTCGTCGCGGCCGCTTCCTTCGGCGCATCGACGGCATTCGCTTCTGACCTCTTCGTGAACGCGAGCGCGAATTGCGCCGTCGGAAACGGCAGTCAGGGAGCACCGTTTTGCACGATCAACGAGGCCCTCGCAGCGGCCGTCGACGGCGACGTCATTCGGGTGGCCCCTGGCGGGTATACGGAAGAGCTTTCGATCTCCCTCGATGTTGTCCTCGAAACGACCGGCACCCCGGGTTCGGTGGTCTTGAGCGGCAGCGGCGCGCGGAACTACCTCACCGTGGAGACAGGCGCGGTGGTCATGGTGGATGGTTTCTCCCTCCGCAACGGCAACGGATTCCAAACCGGCCAAAGGGGCAACGTCGTGAACCGCGGGGACCTCACGCTCCGTAACGCCACGATCGCCAACAGCACGGTGCTCGGCTGCTGCGAAGGGGCTGTCCTCTACAGCGAGGTCGGCGCGGGCACCATGACCCTCGACGGGTGCACCATCACGAACAACTACGCGGGCGGCACCTCGGCTTCGGTCGTGCGTAGCTACGGCGGCGGCGGGCTGGTCATTCGGAACTCCTCGCTGGTGAGCAACTACGTGTACGCCGGTCCCATGGTGCGAACCAATGGCACACCGACCCTGATCGAGGGCTGCTACTTCCAGTCGAACAGGTACCAGACGGCGGCGGTGCTCCAGTCCACCGGAGCTGACTTCACCCTCCGCAACACGACCATCTCCTCCACTGCGGCGACGGCGGCGGAGTTCCGGGGGGCCGACGGCGTCGTGCTCGTGGAGAACAGCACCCTCGTGAACCAGGGCAACCTGAGCGCCACGGCGATTCGCGCTGCGGCGGGAGCGGTGCCCCAGGTGCGCGGCTCGATCCTCGGATACGGCGGCTTGGCAGGCAACTTCAGCCCCCCCTCCGTGGCGGGCTCGTTCCAGTCACTCGGATACAACTTGGTCGAGGATGCGGGTACGTCCTCGGGATTCGTCGATGGGGTCCTGGGCGATCAGGTCGGGACGCCCGGTGCGCCGAAGGACGCGATGCTCGCGGCCCCTGCGTTGAACGGAGGCATGACGCGATCACGTCTCCCGCTCCCTGGCTCCCCCGCCATCGACGCGGGCCACCCCACCGAGTTCCCGGCCTCTGACCAGCGGGGATTCCCCCGCACCGCGGGCGGTGCGGATGTCGGCGCAGTCGAGGTCCCAGCGGGCACCGATGTCGTGTGCCAAGCCAACGGCAACTCCACCGGGTTTCCCGCGATCCTCTCCGCCACGGGGTCTAGCTCCCTCTCACGCGGAGCATTCGACCTCTACGCAGCGAACGTGCCCCCTGGCATGACCGGGATCTTCCTCGCCAGCCGAGCGTCCGGCTTCGTGCCGGGCCCAGGCGGCAGCTTCGGCAACCTCTGCCTCGGCGGCACCATTGGGCGGCTGATTGGGCCTGGCCAAGTCCAAACCGCCAGCGCAGAGGCCACGATGCGCCTGTCCCTGGACCTCAGCGCGCTTCCCCAGGGAAATGGAACAGCCGCCGTCCTCGCAGGCGAGCAGTGGTTCTTCCAAGGCTGGTTCAGGGACTCCCTGCTCGGCTTCCCCACGTCCAACTTCACCACCGCGACGACCGCGACCTTCACCCAATAGGGCCCGGTCTCACGGGAGATGCACGGTGCGGCTCCGCCCCGACCCCTGGGGGATGGCTATGCGCTGCACGTGGCCAGCGGCATCCCGTAGCTCGATGAACCGCGCGGCCTGCGAGACCACAGTCCGCACAGCCGAGATGCCATTGTCGCCTGGGTGTGGGACTCGAAAATCCAGAATGGGCCTGCCTTGATAGCGCGCCAGCATCACGCCGAAGGAGAGTCGCCTTTCGTCACTGTCCAGGACTGCGACCTCGGAGCCCGCGTGGCTGCCTGTCGTCCTAAGGACCACTTGGATCGTCGGCGGAAACTGGATCTCCATCCGCCCGACCTCGGCGGGCACCACCAGCTGCCGTGGCCCCTTCGTCACGCGCAACTCTGAGCCTTCGATCGCCGTCGCACTCAGGCGAAACTCCCCGGCGACGTCGGTCATGGCGGATGGGACGCTGGACGGTGGCGGCGCGAATTCACTCGCACTCCCACGAGCAGGTGTCCCTCCGTTCGGAAGGACCTGAACCTTGGCAAACTTCGCGGGCTGGCCATCCGCTTCCAGGACTCGACCCCGTATCTCTACGGAAGCCTCGTCCGGCGGAAGAGTCAATCGCAGCGTGCCGCCCGCCCGCGTCGGGGTCACCGGGGCACTCGACACCCACTGGGCCGATGCGGGTCGAATCGCGGTGAACACGTAGCTTCGATGGAGGAGCCCGGTGAATTCGAACACCCCTTGCGCGTCGGTGCGCGGCACCGACACCGTCATATCGAGGCGCTCGGGCCCAGGCGACCCGCCGTTGTCGAGCCCCAGGGAGACCATGTCCTCTAACTCCTCTCGCTCCGCCTGTACCCTGAGGAACTCCGCAAAGAGTCCATCGGTAACGGCCAGCCCCGTATCGAGCGCAATCTCCGCGCCCTGGACGGGCGCGCCCGAACTGTCCAGGACCTCGATACGAAGGCGCCGGGCCGGAGCCCCCGAGGAGACGGTGATCGGAGTGCCCTTGCCCGACGTCAGCGCGTCGAAGGCAGGCACCCAGAACGTGGCGGGCTCCCGCCCGGGCACCAGGGCGATCCCGCGGCGCGGCGGGGAGGCGCTGTCCACTGGGACCGTGGCGAACGGGTCCTTCGTGGCGCCCGTTGGATCGAAGCCGTACATGCCGAAGAACTCTCCGCCCCGGAAGACCATCGCGTTCGGGGTGGGGTGCCCGGCTCCGTCGAGCACCACGACATGGGCGAAGCGTCGCTCCGCCGCGTCATCGAAGACGACATTGACCTTGAGAGCCCCGGTCTTCGGGAGCTCCAGGCTCCGCTTGCCGTAGCGCTCCGAGGTGAAGGTCATGGATCGGCCGGGCCACGTGGTGATCCCCGTAAAGGAGAACTCCCCACCCATCCACAGGCCCTGATCGAGGCCGCTCCCGCCGCGCCACCCTGCCTCACCGGTCCCGCGCTCCCCGAGTAGATCCAACGGCAGCGCGTCGGACATTCGCGCCCGGAAGGTGGAAAGCCCCATGCCGAAGCCATCGACGACTCGTCCTTGAAGGGAGACCTTTTGGCCGATCACAAGCTCTAGCTCGCCATCGACGACGCGGTGTGCAAGGACCCCGAGGTTCTCGTCGGTGGGTGTCACCCACGCCTTCGCATGGGGAAACTCGAAGCGGCCCTCCGCATCGGTGACGGTGGACCGCTGGGTGAGCTTGAAGGCCTTGGCCGTGAGGTGGAGGCCCGCGAGCCTCGTGCCGCCCAGGTCCCGGGCAAATCCCCGCCGGGTCCCCTGGGGAGTCCCCGCGGCCGGAACGGCTCCTCCGTTCCCCGCAGAACCGGTCGCTGGCCCAGTGGCTCGGGCTTCGGCTCGGGCTTCGGTGCGCTGCCTCGCCCCACCGGGCTCCGCGAGATCTGGCCCCCGGACCGGCACCGCGAGGTCACGGGCGGCCCCCCCACGCCCATCGACG
>CAJXRJ010000166.1 GCA_913058555.1 uncultured bacterium | reverse complement strand
ACGAGATCATGCCTAGTCTCGTGGGCTCGGAGATGTGTATAAGAGACAGGACCGCAGCCGGGATCCGATGGGAATTCAGCGCACGGGCAACTGACAACTTGTGGGGCCGGACAACTTGGTGACTGCGGCTTGGGCTCTGGCTCTCGGCTGCCTCGAAACTCACCAGGTAACTTGCGCAGGACGCGGTGAAAGGGCCCAAAGGAGAACCCAGAGGAGAATTCAGCGGAGAATTCAGCGGAGACGCCAGGTGCTCTGACGATCTGCTTTGGCTTTGCGGTGAATTGCAGCGCGGAAGAACACCCGTCCACGGAACACCCGTCCACGGGCGGCGGGTGAACCTGGTTCCCAGGAACGGTGCCTGGTCCACAAAGGGGGCTCAATCAGCGATCTAGGTCCCGGGCCCCTTCCAGTTCCGGGGTCGAGGGCCAGGCGGTGCATTTCGATCAGGGAACTGTGCGGGTTCTCCGAGCGAAGCACGGCGTCGACTCAGCGTGAGTTCAGCCGTGGATTCAGCGATGGGTGACGCCTGCGGTGGGCGTTCAGCAGTGGGATGCGGCGGCGTGAGTCAGCGTCCTTGAGCAGCGCTCTTGGACGTTGAACGATGAGGAGTCCCAGGATCCGCAAAGATCCCAGAGCCAAACCGATCATCGGAAGATCCCTTCGGGGTGATCCCTGGGGGAGCGCTTTCGTTTGGCAAGTTGCCCCGGTGGCAAACTCCCAACGCTCCCAGAGCAATCGATGGGTTCCCGATAGAACCCTTTTCCCCTCCTTGAAGTCGCCCTCCAACTATCGGCTCGCCCCGTGATTGTCGATTCCTGCCGACCGTCTTGGAACCGTGCGAGTTCCTGTGTCTGACGTGCGGAGAATTCTCCTTTCCCGAGGCGAGTGCAGAGTGCAGTGACCCTCAAGATCCGTCAAGGGGTGTAGATACTAGATCCGGTGGGGAATGATCCCGACCACTCCAGATCTCGTGCAGTGAGGGAGTTAGGAAGGCGCTCGCTAGGTGCTTTGCGAATCGGCACTAGGGAAAGTATGGCCACGAGGCCTTGTGGTGTGACCATGTGACGCCCCACGGGGGAGCTGCCCAATCGGTGGCGCCGAAGAGGATGTTTGGCCCGAGCGAACTCCTTTGGAGCCACAGCATGTCATGTCGGATTGGCCCTCTTGTTCGTCCCGAGGCGAGCTCCAACGATGGGCCGCCGGAGGTTCCTCCTTCGGTCACACAAGTCGTTCCCCGAGGCATGATCCGTGCGATGGCTCTCACCGGGGGATGGCATAGGGATGGGGGTGATTCCGTCGATGGCGCCCGCCATTTGCGGAGCTCTCGATTGCCGCGATGGTTGCCTGGTATGCCTGGCCAGGCGGGGCCCATCGTGGTCCGGGCACGTTCCCGTTGCCCCCGGAAGTGAAGGTGGTGCGAGAGGCCTTGTAAGCCGGATTCTGTACCCCGAGGGGCGACAGTCATTTCTCTGGGACGGACGTTGCCGCCCGCCTCGAACGGCCTACCCGGGAGGTTGAGGGCGGGAATCACCGCCGCGGGAACCTCCCCTATTCGGCCTTTCTCCGGGTGGGGTTTACCAAGCCGCCCCCGTCTCCGGGGGCGCTGGTGCGCTCTTACCGCACCGTTTCACCCTTGCCGCCCAGCGGTTCTTCCCGAAGGTCAAACGCGCCGGGGTAGGCGGTCTACTCTCTGCTGCACTTTCCCTAGCCTTGCGGCCGGTTGCCGTTAGCAACCACCCTGATTCATGGAGCCCGGACTTTCCTCCCCGGAATCCTTGGCGCAAAACACCAAGTCCCCGGAGCGACTGTCCCAGCCTCTCGCACCGCGCGGCATGATACGGGCCCTCGCCCAACTGGGCGGACAAACCATGGCGATCGAAGACGACTTCTTCCTCACGAACCTCGAGCTCCGCGAGTCCACCGAGACTGGCGAAGTAGCATCGGGACTCTCCCATAGCTCTATGAAGGGCATGGTCCTCCTCACCGTGCTCGAGCTGGCGGCTCGCGGCGTCCCCAAAGGGGCGGTGACGATCCTCCACGATGCGGGGGACACGGGGGAGCGCTACAAACCCATCGCGTCGGACCTCGCGGAGAAGGGTTGGGCCGTGGCCCTTCCGGACCTGCGTGGGCACGGCCGCACCGAGGGAGAACGCGGGCATTCCAACGGCCTCCTCGAGGTCTGCCGTGACGTGCAAGAGATCCAGGATCACCTGGCGTACCGGATGCCCCATGAGCCGAAGGTGCTGGTGGGGGTGGGGCTAGGCGCGAACTACGCAGCGACCTACGCCGCCATGAATCCCGGGGTGCTCGCGGGACTTGTGTTGATCTCACCGCTTACGAAGCCAAGCTTCGAGCGGCCACCAGCTCCCAAGGGACTCTCCAAGCTCTTCAAGAAGCTCCTGCCGACATCCCCGGGGCGCACGGGCTACACCGCCGACGCCCTTACGTCCTCAGAGACCCAGGCCACGGCGTGGTCGGCTTCGGAGCTCTGCCACGACGTCATCACGCTGCGCGCAATCGAAGAGGCGGAGCGCAGCGCCGCGGAGCACTTGGCCGCGATCGACGGCGGCGCCTTGCCGACCTTGGCCCTCCATGGGGATCAGGACTCGATTGCGTCCGCCGATGGCACGCGCGCCCTCGAATCGAAGGGCGTCGACGTGCGGATCATCGAAGGCGCGCGGCATCATTTGATGCACGACAAGAAGAGTTCCGAAGTACGGGGTGCCATCGCATCTTGGATTGACGACCGCTGCTCAGGCTGACGGCTCGCCTTCGCGAATCCAATCCTCGAGCAGGATGGCGGCGCTCCAAGCGTCCTTACGCTCCTTGCGTTCCTTGCCGAAGTAGCCCGCGTCGGCGAGGCGCTCCTCGGCTTCCTTCGTGGTCAGTCGCTCGTCCTGTCGGACGATGATGAGATCTGGAAACTTCTCCGCCGCCGCGGCGATGAACGCATCGACGCCCTTGGCGCGTCCGCCCTTCGTGCCGTCCATGTTGAGGGGGTAGCCCACGATGAGATGGGTGATGTCCCTTTCGTCGAGCAGGATGCGAAGGGCCGCAAGGGCGCCTTCGTCGCCACCCGGTGCTGCGTGGAGCGGGGATACAAGCACGCGCGCCGCATCCACCGCGGCGAACCCTGTGCGTTTGGTGCCGTGGTCGACGCCGATGGCGCCTTTGGATTGGGTCATGGTTCCGTTCGGCACACGCCTAGAAGCGGCGCCGGCGCTTGCTGAAGCCGGGGAGCGGGAGGCGGTCGCGCTCTTCGCTGGGTGAGAAGAGCTGTGAGATCAAGCCCCGTAGGACCACGGTGGGCCTCTCCATCGTCCCCCGGATGGACACCCGCAGAAGACTGTTCTGGATCCAGTAGAGGAGCCGTGTGAGCGGCCCAAGCCGATCCACCAGAGAGTAGCGGACCTCAAGATCGCTCGTGACGTTGCCCTCGAAGCTCATGGAGCCATCGCCCACCAGGGAAAGCAGGTCGCTATCGACGCGCATGCGGTCCATGACGAGCTCGCCCTGCCCAATCGTGTAGTCGCACCGCATCGTCCGGAAGAGCACCGTGGTGTCGATGCCGAGCCGCGTGGATAGGGCCTGGAAGGCTGGGATGGCCCACAGCGCTGAATCCGTGATCTCGATGCGCCCGCCGCCACGGAGCTCTGTCAGGTGTTCGAAGTCTCCAGAGAGGCGCATGTTCATGTCCATGCGCCCGCGGTTGGCGAAGTCGCTGTCGAAGACCCCGCGCAGGAATTCGCCGATGTCGACGTCCTTCATTTCCGCGGCGAGCTCGAAGGGGAACGGTGGAGCCAAGTCGATGGTGAATAGATCGGCGCCGGCGGAGACGTTGCTGCCGATGGCGCGCAGCCGCCCACCCTCGAAGCGGCCATCGAGGGCCTCGATCACGAGGCGTGGCTCAATGTAGGTGAGCCCAAGCCGAGCGTTTTCGATGCGCCGGCCCGCGATGGTGCCGAAGGCGCCTCGGATGCCGGCCAATGCCCGCAACCCGCGACCCTCGTGGGCGAGATGGAGATCCACCGACTCCACCAAGGCGAGCTCGATGGGGACGCCCATGTCCACAAACGCATCCTTGACGCCCAGCTCCCCGTCGAGCGTCACGGAGACTTCCCCCGCATCGCCGCGCCATAACAGGAGTTCGGCGCCGTTGAGGTCGAAGGTGCCGCGGGCCCGTAGGTCCTCGAGCACGACCCGCTGGGTGGCGGGGTCGAGGAAGAAACTCAGGTGTTCCTCGTCGATCGGCAAGCCCTTGGCCGTGATCCGCGTTCTGAACTCGCTGCCGGATTCGGTGGGCGTCCACGACACATCTTCGAGGCGTACCGGAGTCCGCCCGAGCTTCGCTTGGACTTCTTCGCCGACCCACTGTCCAGAGGCCTCGACGAACGTGAGGTGGGCCGAGACGTCCCGGAGGACTTGGCTGCCACCCACATCCAGGCGGTCGAGGCGTGCCTCCAGACTGAACTGCGTATCTGTCAGGGGGCCGGCCGGCGTGGCGGGCAGGGTGAAGGACGCGCCGAAGTCCACGCGTCCCGCCAGGTCCACCGAGTCGGTATCGATGGGGTCGTAGTTGCCGCCGTCGGAGCTCGACGCGGCCCGTGCCGTTTCGATGAGCGAGCCGATCAGGCCATCATTGGAGATGTCGAGGCCGGCGCCGTAGGCCACGAATCGCGGTGGCGCCTCGCCGACGGCTCTAAAGCTCGCCACGACCGGAACCGATGGGCCAGACTGCCTCCAGAGACCCTGGACGCGGCCACCGATGGAAACCGCAGGGATGGTGGGGCCGTCAGGGTTGCTTGGGTCCTTCGGGCGTGGATCACCCGCTTCTTTGGCCCGCAGGAGCTCTGGGTCCAAGGGCGGGAGCACGGACACGACGCGCAAGCGTCCATGGGTGTTGCGGGTCACCACCGAGAATTGGCGCGGCTGAAGTCGCAGGCCCGAACGCTCCGGTGTGGGGCTGACGTCCAGCCATGTGGCGAGGCCGCCGGCGTAGGCGTGGCGCTCACGATCGATGTCTCGCAGGCCGTTCGATTCCGGCCAGGGGATGGCGCGAACCGTGGTGACGTGGGCATCCACGAAGTCGGCGATGCCCGTGGCGTCGAGGGCGCTGAGTGCCTCAGGGTTCTTGCGTCCAAGCTCGGCCCGGAGGTCCCCCGATCGCGGATTGAGTTCCGCGGCGTTGACATCGAACCATGCGAGACTCCGCGACTTGCCATCGGAAGACACGCGCCCCTGGACGTGGACGGGCTTCCGTGCCGCCGTGGTCTTGGCGGTGAGGTCCAGGGTCACCAGCCCAGCGCCGCGCTCAGGACCGCCGCCATTCGTTTGAATGCGAACGGAGCCTTCGACGTCGGAAACGGGCACGCTGAGCTCCGCCCAACGGGCGCTGACGCCCGATAGCTTCGCATCGAGGTCGAGGCTCAGTTCCTGGCGATCGACCGTTCGCCAGAGCTCCAAGTGGAAATCCAATGCGCCGCCGCTGGGGTTCCACGTAGGCAGAATCTGCCGCACGTCCGGGACGCCCTCAAGCCCTTTCATGGCGCGGCGGAAGGCGCCATCAAGGACGAGATTCTCGCTCTCCACGATCAGGTGGAACGGGGTCGGCACGAGGTAGACGAGTTCCGGGGTCGCGAACAGCCAGCGAGGGATGAAGTGCATCGATCCCTGCACGTCGACCGGACCGCCTTGGTGCTTGCCCTTCACGTCGTAGAACGCGAGCTGCCCCTGGTAGTCTCCGCTTGGTCGGATGCTCCATGTGACGTCACCGTTGACGGAGCCAACCGGCAACGGGAATCCGATGTCCCGCCGGCCCGTCTTGCGATCGATGCCGCCGTGGTAGGCCAGCTCTGCGTCGCCCCGGGGCCGAATGGAAAAGAAGCGTTCGAGCGACCGTGCGATGGGGGCGGCATCGCCCTTCGGCTTGGTGCTTTGCCGTGGGAGCCTGACGCCAATCGACACGTCGGCGGAACCGCGCGGCGCCAACATGTCTTCGATCTCGACGAGGCCCCGCTCACCGGCCGCAAGCTCAGCGAGCTTCTCGCCAAGCGGCGCGCTCGGGAGGTCGACCCAGGCATCGAGGATCGAGCCCTCGGGTGCGAATCCACCCATGCGAAACGCGGAGCTCCCACGAAGGTCCTCCCAACCCGCCGTCATTGAGCCGCGGGCGCTCCACGCGTCGGGATCGAAAGGGTTCTCGGCCTGCGGCTCGAACTTCAATTCCATCGCCAGGTCCATATCGCGCACGGGGCGGGACTCGGATCTTGGAAGCCATGGGAGGATGAGCGAACCATCCGTCACGGAGAGGCGCCCGGAGACCGTGGGCAAGATGGAATGGGAGAAGTCGAACCTCGCTTTGGCCGTGAGGTCGACGCGGGCCTGGGGGCGGAAGGCGGAGAGGCGTCCGACGACCTCGCCGGTGGCGTCCCGCTCCGTGCGTACCTCGAGGGCCCGCGCGACACCGTCCAGCTCCACGGCGCCTTGCTCGTCAATGGAGCCACTGAGCCAGATCACGCCGGGTGGCCGTTTGGCCACCAGAAACTCCGGCACGAGCCGGCCAAAGATGCGCGCGTCCTGTGCGTCCCCGGGGGACATGGACAGGTCCATCCGACCGATGGTCTCGACCGCTCCGCTGGGCAGCTTCATCGACAGGTCAAAGTCGCGGACCACCACGGCGGGGAAACCCGCGAGGACTTCGGCCGGGTTGGCGAGGTCTGGGCCGGATGCGTCGAGCCCACTGGATTCGAACCCAGCGATAAGGGCCTCCGATATCGTCACTTCGCCGCCGTTCACCCCGACGCGCTCGAGGGTCGTCCCTGCCCCAAGCCCGAATCCGATGCGGCACGTGAGGTTCTCGAGCCGGATTTCGGAACCCGTGGGCCCCATGGATACACCCTGTAGCACGACCGTTCGGTCCAGCCATCGCACGTCTACATCCGCGATGGCGACGTTCTGGACGAGGGACGCCGCTGCGGAACCGGCGGCCCTGCGTACAGCAACTTTGGCAATCCAAGCCTCGAGACGAGGGTGATTCTCGACGCTCAAGCCCACGAGGATGGCGCCAAACGAAAGCCACCCAGCCCCGCTCACGAGGGCAGAAAGGGCCCTTTTGAAGAATGGGCGCCTCGGTTCGGGGTGTTGGACGGTCATCGCTGGAGTTGAAATCGGCTCGATTCCGCAGGCATACAGCGGATTCTCCCCAATTCTCGCCGTTGACTTTGGCTTCTTCGAGAGTCAATCTCGATGAAGCGTCACGGATTCCTTCTAACCACCGCACCTAACCCCCCCCCAGGAACATCCCCGTAAGGGAGATCCGATCCGCCCTCGTGGCGGGAGTCATTCGCACATGGCAAAGAAAAAAGCACGTCGCGCCGTCAAGAAGAAGGCGACACGCAAAGCACCCGCACGCCGCTCCACCAAGAAGAAGGCTTCTAAGAAGAAAGGCGCCTCCGTGGATCTGCTCATCAGCAAGAGCCGCACCAAGGCCCTCGCTTCGATGAACGTCTCCGGTGAGTTCTACGGCGCTCTCGACCAGAAGGTCCGCGAGCTCATCGCTGGCGCCGAAGAGCGTGCCGACGCGAACAACCGTCGTACGCTCCGCCCCCAGGATCTGTGATCCGGGCGCGTCAACGGGGCGCTCCAACCGGAGCGGCCCGCTGATGTGCAGCCGTTCGGCCCATGCTTAGCGTGGGGCAAACGCGAAGCCGCCGTCTCCCGGGCCCCAGGCCAGGGAGACGGCGGTTTCTTTGCTTCCAGACTGCGCCGCTATCGCAATGCCCCCCTGATTCGGGGCCTAGCGTCGGCGGTTCTTGACCTCGAAGGGGCGCAGGTAGAGGGGCTTGACGGTCTCGGGCCCCGTGGGCACGTCTGCCATGATCTCCTGCATCGCGTGCGTGAGCACGTCCCTGGCGTGCACCGCCGGCGGCCGGATGTCCCGCGCTTCGACCGACGGGGCACCGAGGATCCCCAGGGCTTTGTCATCCACCAGCCAAACGGCGCACGGATCCATGAGCTTGAGGGCGTCTTCGGGGCCGCAGCAGCACGGGGCCGACAGTTCGATGAGGGGGGCCGTGGGGTCCTTCGGTCGCCCGTAGGCAGCGAGGTAGAGCTGGCCCCCAAAGGCGTTGCGCACGGCGGCTCCGCGCTCGCCTGGAAGCAGTCCACCCAGGGCCATGCCTGCCAAGGACGGGACGCCCAGCAATTGGGCGTCTGCGCCCCGTGATAGCCCGAGGGCCGTGGCCGCTCCGACCCGAAGGCCGGTGTAGCTGCCGGGCCCGGTGCCCACCGCGATCCAATCGAGAGCGGCCGGCGCAAGGCCGCCACCTGCGGCGCCCATGAGCCGGTCTATGGCCGGCAGCAAGTCGCTCCCGTGGGACGAGGCTTCGTCAAGGTCGACCGCGGAGACGGTTCCGTCTCCCCGGCGGAGGGCAATCGACCCACTGCGCGAAGAAGTCTCGATGCAGAGAATGACTTGGCCCGGAAGCCAACCTTGCGGGCTTGTGTTTTGCGATTCGGCCATGGTTGGCCGGCAAGCTTACCCCGTGATGGCGTCCTGGAGAGCCTGAACCAGGGCGTCTGCCATCTCGCCAATGCGTGCCTCGTCCGGTCCTTCGACCATGACGCGCGCCTTGGGCTCCGTGCCCGAGTAGCGCACATTGACGCGCCCGTCATCGCCAAGCTCGGCTTCGAACTGGGAGCGCAGCTCCTGGAAGGCGGCGAGGGTCTCCAGGGGCGGCTTTGACGGGACTTGCAGCCCGAGCAGGACCTGGGGGAAGGGCACGAACGGTGCGTGAAGCTCCGAGAGGAGAGCGCCGCTGCGCGCCCTCACGCCGAGTACGTGCAGCGCCGTCAGCATGCCATCGCCAATGAAGCCGCTCTCGGCGCCAAAGATCACGTGGCCCGACTTTTCCCCGCCCAAGGAAAGGCCTTCCTGGCGCAGCCCTTCGACGACCTGGCGGTCCCCAACGCCGACTTCGACCACGCCGATGCCCATGGGGGCCAGGGCGCGGTGCAGGCCACGATTGCTCATCACTGTGGCGACGATGCGATTGTCCTCCCAGACGCCGCGGGACGCTGCGTCCCGGGCCAGGATCGTCATGATCGCGTCCCCGTCCACGAGGATGCCCTTCTCATCGACCATCAAGCAGCGATCGGCATCGCCGTCGAGGGCAATCCCAAGGTCCGCGCCGCACTCGACGACCCGCGCTTGGAGGGTCTCCGGCGAGGTCGAGCCACAGCCTTCGTTGATGTTCTGTCCGTTGGGCGAGCCGAAGAGGGTTTCGACCTTGGCGCCGAGTGATTCGAGGACACGCGGCCCGACACGGCTGGCGGCGCCGTTGGCGCAGTCGACCACGACGTGCAGCCCCGTGAGGTTCAATGGGTCTCCGCTTTCCGCCAGGGCCACCAGGTGCTCGGCGTAGGCGTCCTCGTGCGCGGCGACGGGCTTTGGCGCGGGGCCTTGGGACTCGCCGAGCCCCTCCGCCTCCACTTCCCGTCGCAGCTGCTCTTCGATGGCGTGCTGCTGGGCGTCTGTGAGCTTGAGCCCGCTGCCCGCGAAGAGCTTGATGCCGTTGTCGTGGGCAGGGTTGTGGGAGGCGCTGATCATGGCGCCGAGGGCGAAGCCCTCTTGGGCACTGAGCCATGCGAGTCCCGGCGTCGGCAGGAGCCCCGCGGATTCCGGTGCGAGGCCGGCATGGGCGAAGCCCCGGGCGAGCGCGGCCCCGAGTTCCTCAGCAGAGGCGCGTCCGTCGTGGGCGATCAACGCGCGCTTTCCGGCGCACGCGTTTCCGAGGACGGTGCCTGCGGCCCGTCCGAGCGCCTCGACGGCCTTGGGACTCAGCCAACCCTCCAAGGCCCGGCCCCTGATTCCATCCGTGCCAAAGATCTCTTCGTGCGTTTGATTCGTCATACGTCTCTACCTCTTCTCGAGAACGACCGTGCGGTTCGTCTCATCCAGTTCGACCCACAGCGACGCTGTCGGATCGGATTTGGCGGCTGCGAAATTGGGTCCGAGCATTTCTCGCCACAGTTTGTCGAGGGATGCGACCTCGACTTCCACTCGGCTCCCCGGGGTCTCCTTCGCCCGGCTTACATCCACGAAGACGCGGGCGTTCTGGCGCACGAATGTGAGCACTTCGAGCACCATGCGGGATCGGGTCGTCGGGTCGAGATCGCGGCCGAACAGGCCCCGTGCGAACACCCGTGCCGAGATCGTCTCGGTGGGGGGCAAGTACTCGTCGACGAGCTTCGGGCGTGCGGGGTCGAATGAAACGAGGGCTACCTCGAGGGACACTTGGCTCACGTCGGTGGCGGTGCCCCGAAGCCCCCCCCGGAGGAACAGGTCCTCCTCGATCGTCACGTTCCCCAAGGCGGCGCGGTCCAGTCGCAGGCGGGCGACGAATCCACGCCCGGTTTCCCCCTCGAGGTGAACCCGCTCGAATCGCATGGTGCCCGGATTCTCGACCAGGGCAGCGATATCCTCGGAGGGGCCGCGCAGCGTGACGGTCTGCGGG
The DNA here is from genome assembly GCA_913058555.1 of uncultured bacterium. GTDB lineage: Bacteria > Planctomycetota > UBA1135 > UBA1135 > Saltatorellus. The sequence goes on along the minus strand of CAJXRJ010000166.1, from coordinate 1,361 downwards.
TCGAACTCGAGGGTCTCCACGTCAAGCTCAACGCCAGGGGGCAGCGCGATGCCCTGGAATGAAGCGGTTTCGCCCGTGGAGGGATCGTCGCCATAGAACGACGCGATCGTCGGCTCGAATCGGGTGGATTCGTAGAGCTCGGTGCGCACGTCGAGGGAGCCGCCCGACGCGAGGCTTACATCGAGGCTTTCGAGGAACTGGTCCTGCCCCCAGCGGATCTCGTCGACCGCGACGCTGCGGGGGTTTCCGATCCAATCCTCTTCCACGATCAAGACCCCGCCAATGCCGCCGACGAGCCTCGATAGGGTGGCTTGGGGCGCGCTGGCTGTGACGCTCAGCATCTGTCGGTTCCGCGGAGACTCAAGGTGGACGTTGCCCGTGGGAAGGACGATGCGCAGGACGCCGCGGATCGGCTTGGTGGGCGCGTCCGCGCCGGCCACCACTTGGACCTCCACGGTGAAGTCCTGGGTCGTTCTCACGGAGCGGAACGCGGCGTAGTAGAGGGCGACGCCGAACGCGAGGGCGAGGGCCTTCTGACCGAGGTTGCCGAACACGGCCTTCGCCGTGCGCTGGACGAAGTGCGCGGCGGGCGCCCGAGACTCGTCGCCGCCAAGGCGCGCGCGAAGGTCCGAGATCAGCTCGTCCTTGACCACCTTGCGCTCCATGCTCCCGTCCTGGCAAACGGTGATGAGCCCGGTTTCCTCGGACACCGCGACCACGATGGCGTCAGTCTCTTCGGCGAGCCCGAGGGCCGCGCGGTGCCGGGTGCCGATGGAGCGTGCGAGATTTTCCTTTTCGGAGAGGGGCAGGATCGCCATCGCCGCGGCGATGCGTCCCTCGCGCACGATGACCGCGCCGTCGTGCAGCGCGCTGCCCGGGTGAAAGATGCTGTCAAGGAGATGGCGCGACACGCGCGCATCCACCTTTACGGCCTTCTGGGTCCAGACATCGAGGGCCACGTTGCGCTCGAACGCGATGAGGGCGCCCTGGCGGCGCTTGCCCATGGAGATGCACGCCGCGGCCACTTCCTCCACCACGTCACCGCCGCGGCTGCCGATCACGGTGCGCAGGAGTGGATTGTCCCCGAGGCTCACGATGCCGCGCCGCAGCTCGGGCTGGAAGACCACGGCCAAGATGACGACCACGAAACCCGTCAAGGTCTCGACGATGTAGCGCAGCTCTGCGAGGTCCAGCCATCGGGCCACGCCGAGGAGCCCACCGAACACCACGACTAGCGCGATCAGCACGCCCCGGACCATTCCGCTTCCCCGCGTCGTTCGCAGGAACGAAAGCGCGATGTGCGATCCCGCTGCCAGAACGAGAATCTGGAGGATCGTCTTGGGGTCGAGTGACATGGGGGG
>CAJXRJ010000165.1 GCA_913058555.1 uncultured bacterium | reverse complement strand
CAGCGTCAGATGTGTATAAGAGACAGGATCCCGGGTAGCTTGGCCATGGCGGGTGATTCCACGGGCGTTTCCGGGAAGGTCGGTTTTCGGCCCCCTGATAGCTTCAACGCCACACCTGCGCCCATGACGAGAAGGCAGGCGGCGATCCAGGGTGCAAGGCTAACCGCCGTGGAGATGCCTGCGCCCGAGCTTGCTCCGGCGGCTTTCAGACCGGCGCCTGTCCATTCGACCCCCACTATTGGCGCGAGGGCGCTGAGCCACTGCTTCCCATCGCCTCCGTGGGCGCGGTCCATGTCCTCGCGAAGACGCGCGAGCCCGCGCTTCAGGCGGGTCTTGATCGTGGCCTCGGGGACGTCGAGGGCGCGGGCGATCTCGGGGATCGTCATGTCCTCGGCGTACCGCAATCCAATGGCCCGCGCCTGGGCGATGGGGAGGGCGCGTACACGATCTGTGATCACGTGTTCGAGGTCCAGCCGCCGGTCTATGGCGGCGGCGTGGGAGGCCACGGATTCAGGGGAAGCTGCGGCGCGTTGGCGGCTCTCCCTGAGGCCCGTGCGTTCCCGGTGCCGGGTCACCTTTCGCCGCAGGACCCGGGCGAGCCACCCTCGACTCTGCTCCAGCCGGGGGCCGTGCTTGAGGGCCGCGAGTGCCGTTTCTTGGACTAGATCTTCCGCCAGGGCAGCGTCGCCGACCAGCGACCGCGCGAGCCGCTGGAGGAAAGCCCGGTGGGCTTCGAGCTGGGCTTCCAAGACGTTTGAGCCCAAGCGGGGCCCAGTCGGTGAAACCGCCCGTGAATCAGTGCGGGAATCGGTGCCGGTCTCTTGGGGTGAGGGGGAGTGTGCCATCGACGGGGCAGTACCGCGGCGGCGCCTTGCGGGGTCACCATCTTCGCACTTTTGTCGATGTTCGCGCGTGTGGGACCGTGTCCGGTTCCGCCCAGTTCATGGCCGGGACCCTAGGCCGGGCGCCAGGCGTTGGGCAGGAGCTGGCGCTTGCCGTCGATGGAGCGCAGGCGCCCCGAATGGGGCGGGGGCGTGCCTTCGCCCCCCTTGGGCCGGTCCCAGAGCTGGCAGGTGACCTCTTTGTGCTTCTGGTCGAGGCCCTCGCAGTAGTTCGTGTAGATGCAACGGCGCACCTCCTCGCCGCGGCCGGTGGCCATCTTGTGCCACCAGTCGGGGTCGGCGAGGGACTGGCGGGCGGCGGCGACGATGTCGCAGTCGCCGTCGACGAGGGCGGCTTCGGATTGCGTGAATGTGCCGATCCCGCCGCAGCCCACCACGGGGACGATCGGGTTGATCTTCTGGACCGCGTTGCGGATCGCGCGGGAAAGGGGCAGGTTGCGGCCGAAGGGGCCGGGGGCGTCGATGCGGACGGTGGGCATGCACTCGTGTCCGCTGGGCCCTGTGTAGGGGTAAGCGGCTTGGCCGACCTTCGGCTGCTTGGCGTCCTCGAACTTGCCGCCCTTGCTGACGGAGATGAAGTCCATGCCCGCCCGGGTGAACTCGGAGGCGAACCAAGCGGCGTCGTCCAGGCCTGTCCCGCCTTCGATGACTTCATCTGCCAGCATGCGGCAGCCCACCGTGCGCCCGGGGCCCACGCGTTCGCGAACCGCCGCAAGAACCTCGAGGGCCAGGCGCACGCGGCCTTCGCGCGTTTGGCCGTAGCCGTCGTCGCGCACGTTCCGCGCGGAGAGGAAGCTCGCCATGGTGTAGGCGTGGGCGAAGTGCAGCTCGACCCCGTCGAAGCCCGCGGCGATGGCGCGCTCTGCTGCGTCGGCAAAGAGGCCCGGCAGGGTCTCCGGGAGCTCCTGGATGTGGGGGAGGTGGGTGTCCCAGACCCGCTCGCGCTCGCCGTGCTCAAGGGCTTCGGCTTCGCGGACCGTGAGCGACTCGAGCAGGGCATCGTGGGGAAGGGCGGCGAGCGCTGCGCGCACGTCGTGTTCCGTAGCGTCGCCACTGAGACCCACCGCGCTTCGGTGCCGATCGGTCACGGCCAGGAAACGCGAAAGAAACGTCTCTTTCTCCGGACGCCGCCGGATCCGCAGGAAGTCGATGAGCTGGATCAGGAGCCGGGTCTCCCCGTGGCTCCTTTCGCGGACGGCTTGGACCAGCTTCGATAGGCCTGGTACGAAGCGGTCGTGGCCGATGCGTAGCAGCGGTCCTGATGGCACCTCGCGGATCCCCGTCGCCTCCACCACGAGCACACCCGGGCGTCCGTCAGCGAAGCGGCCGTACCAGTCGATGACCTCCGGCGTGGCGTCGCCCTCTTCGGTCGATCTCCAGGGAACCATCGCCGGAACCCACGTGCGGGTGCGGGCGGTGAAGGCGCCGACGCGGACGGGGCTGAAGAGGCGGCTGAGCCCGGCTTCTTCCGCCGTGGGCCAGATGGCCCTGGGGAGGGCGTAGGGTTCTGTGCGGGTCACGGTGGGCCCAAGCTATCAGGAGGGAACGGGAGGCGCCGTGATCCGCTACTCTCTTCTTCATGGCACCCAGCGAGCAAAGAGACAGCGCGACGCCCACGGCCCTCGTGACGGGGGCCACCGGCGGCATCGGCGGCGCGATCGCGCGGCTCTTCGCGGAGAACGGCGTGCGCGTCCTGGCGACCGGCCGCGATCCCGATCGCGCCGCAGCGTTCGGGCGGGGCCTTGCGACGGCGACCGGGACGGAGTGCCTGGGCGTGGAACTCGACGTGACGAACCAAGGCACCCTCGAGGCCCTGAAAACGACGGCTGAGGAGTTTGGCCCGATCGACTGGGTGATCAACAACGCGGGCGTGGCGGACACGGCGCCGGTCCTTAGCCAGAGCAACCAGCCGCTCTTGCGCCGCATGATGGAGGTCAATTTCTACGGCCCCCTGCGGCTCTTTCACTTGTTCGCACCGGGCATGATCGAGCGCGGCCACGGGCGCGTCGTGCAGATCGCGTCCTCCGCAGCCCTCCAGGGCTACCCCTACGTGACGGCCTACTCTTCGACCAAGCACGCGCTGCTCGGTTGGTCCCGTTCGGCCGCCCTCGAATGCGCCCCCAAGGGCGTCGGAATCTCAACGATCTGTCCCCATTACGTGGACACCCCCCTGACGGATCGCAGCATCGAATCCATGAAAGAGAAGACAGGACGCACCGACGAGGACCTACGGGCCTTCGTGGCCGGGCAGAACCCAAGCGGCGTGATCGTGGCGCCGGAAGAGGTCGCGAAAGTGGCCCTGGAGCTCGCCCGCGGGGACCTTGGGGGCGTCGTGATCGAGATGCCCGGCGGGAGCACCGAGACCATCGACGAGGGCGTCGCCATCGCCGTGCCAGCCACGGGAGGGCGTAACTAATGCTCGCGAAGATCTTCCGACGGGTCCGTGGTACGCGCGACGGGGCCCAGGGCCCCAAGAGCCCCAAGGGCACCGGCAACGGTGAGGAGCGCACGCGGCTCAAGCGCTGGGCCGTGCGGCCTGAGGGCTGGCGCAAACCCCAGGGCTATGAAAACGGCATCCTCGTGGAGGGCGGCGGCCGGCACCTCTTTGTGGCAGGTCAGATCGCCTGGGACGCGGACCAGGCCCTCGTGGGCAAGGGGGACATGACGGCGCAGTTCGTCCAGGCCCTCGACAACGTGTTGGAGATCGTCAAGGACGCGGGCGGCTATCCCGAGGAGATCGTCCGGATGACCGTCTACGTCACGGACAAAAAGGCCTACCTGAAGTCCGCCAGGGCCATTGGCGAAGCCTGGCGCACTCGGCTCGGTAAGCACTACCCCGCGATGGCCCTCGTCCAGGTGGCCGACCTCCTCGAAGAAGGGGCCATGGTTGAGATCGAGGCGACGGCCGTGATCGGCTAACGACTGGATCGGGTAAATTGGCCGGCCCATGGCCGCGACAAGCATCACCAAAGACAAGATCGAGCCCGAGCACTTCGACTACTCCGAGGAGGGCGGTGTCGCGACGATCCGCCTCAATCGGCCCGATCGGCTCAACGCTCTCACGTTCGATTCCTACGCCGAGCTGCGTGACACCTTCAAGGCGCTGAGGGACCGGCGCTCGGTGCACTCCGTGCTTTTGATCGGCACGGGGCGCGCGTTTTGCTCCGGCGGGGATGTGCTCGACATCATCGGGCGGCTCTTCGATGTGCCCGAGTGGCGCCTCGTGGAGTTCACGCGCATGACGTGTGACCTGATCGAGAACATGCGGCTCCTGGAGAAGCCGATCGTTGCGGGGCTGAACGGGCTGACCTGCGGAGCTGGGGCCGTGATGGCCGCCGCCGCGGACATTCGCATCGCGTCGAAGAAGGCGAAGATCGCGTACCTCTTCACCCAGGTGGGGCTCTCGGGTGCGGACATGGGGGCGGCGTGGCTTCTGCCGCGGATCGTCGGGCTCGGCCACGCGTCAGAGCTTTTGATGACCGGCGATTTCATCTCCGCGGATCGTGCGGCAGAGATTGGACTCTACAACCACGTCACCGAAGAGGAGGACCTCGAGGCCGAGGCCCTCGCCATGGCGCAGAAGCTCGCGAAGGGACCTGGCATGGGGCTCGCAATCACCAAGCGCATGCTCAACGCCGAGGCCAGCATGACCCTCGGGGATGCCATGCAGGCCGAGGGCTGGGTCCAGGCCGAGTGCATGCTGCATCCGGACTACAAGGAGGCCTACGACGCCTTCGTGGAGAAGCGCGAGAAGGACTTTGGGGCGAACCGATGAGTCCAGCTGAAGAGGCCGCAGGAGGGCCGATCGGGCCACTCGCGGCGGAGAACCAGGTGGGTCTCGCGCGGCTCCGTGCGGAGCAAGCCGGGATGTACCTGGAGCCGGGACTCTCGGAGCCAGGCCTTGGGGAGATCGAGTCTTTCCGGCTTGCCCATGACTACTTGAAGTCGAGCCAGATCCTGAAGTACGCGGTCCCTGCGGCCTTTGGTGGGGAGGACGTCGGGTTGCTCGCGGGCCCAGAGACGGTGTCCGTGCGGGCGCTCGCCGCCATGCGTCAAGCGCTGGCGTACCGCCACGCCATGGCGGACCTTGCGCTCGTGGAGCAGGGGCTGGGGTCGTTCCCGATTGCCCTTGGATCCAAGGACCCGGAGCTTGTTGAGGTGCTCACGAAAGTGGGGGAAGGTGAGCTCATTCCGGCCTTGGCGCTGACGGAGTCGGGCGCCGGTTCTGACCTGGCCGGTGTGGCGACGGACGCGACAGCGGATGGGGACGACTACGTGATCTACGGCACGAAGACCTACATCACGAACGTTGGCGTCGCGGACTTCTACACGGTGCTCGCGCGTACGTCGGGCGAGCCGGGGGACCGGGACGGCCTCACGATGTTCTACGTACCCCACGCCTCAGCACACCTCTCCGTGCGGCCCTTTGAAGTGATGGCGCCGCACCCCATCGGCGAGGTGATCTTCAACGGTGTCCGCATCCCCAAGCGCTACATGCTGGGGCCCCTCGGGGGCGGCATGGACCTCGCCCTGGCGAACCTCAGTCGATTCCGGATCACCGTCGCCGCCGCCGCCAACGGCTTCGCGCGCCGGGCACTGGGGGAGTCGATCGCGCACCTGACGCAGCGCAAGCAGTTCGGCCGGCCGCTTTCATCGTTCCAGGGCCTGCGCTTTGACCTGGCCGAGATGGACACACGCATCCGCGCCGCCGAGCTCTTGACCGATGAGGCGGCCCGGGCCGTGGACGGGGGGCTGGACGCCACGGCAGAGGTCGCGCGGGCGAAGCTCTTTTCCACGGAGAACGCCTCGTGGGTGTGCGACCGCGCGGTCCAGCACCACGGCGGTCTCGGCGTGCGGGTGGGGTCGGTCGTGGAGAGGCTCTACCGCGATACACGGGCCCTGCGCATTTATGAGGGCACTAGCGAGGTTCAGAAGCTGGTGCTCGCCAAGACCGTTTTGAAGAACACGAAGTTGCCCTCCGAGGCCTAAGCCACCATGTCCGCGAGCTATCAGCGAATGATCTTTGTGTGCCTCAACGACCGAGGCGAGGGACACCCGAAGGGCTCCTGTTCCCGGGACGGCGGCGCCGAGCTGCTCGATCGGCTGCGTGCGGACCTGCATGAGCGCGATCTGAAGCGGGTCGTCCGGGCGGTGGGGACCCGGTGCCTGGGGCAGTGTTCCCATGGGCCCGTGGCCCTCGTGCAGCCGGAGGACGTCTGGTACGGCGGGGTTCAGGAAAGCGACGTTTCCGATCTGATCGACGGGCATGTTCTCGGGGGGCGGGTCGTGGAGCGGCTAGAGATTGACCCGGACAAGCTCTCTGGAGTGCCCCAGGAGGAGCACCCGCTGCCGCCGCTGGATCGCCCTTAAGGAGCGGCGAGCCGCGCGGAGGTTTCCCGGGCCCCGTGTCCCGTCGGGGACGGACTTCCTCCTGCGAACTCCCATAGGTGGTCACTGGAATGGCCCCGCTGTGACATACTGGTTGGCCGAGATCCCACCATGAAACCCAGCAGCCTCAGCCTCTTCGACCTCGCCCCGGGCAAGGTCCTCCTCGATCGTTACCGTGTTCTCAAGGCCAACCGCGAGAACGGTATGTCCGCCGCGTTCCGCGTGGTCGACGAGTCCTTGGACGCCGAGCGCGAACTCCAGGCGTTCCCCGCGTCGCTCTTCGAAAACCCCAAGCAGGCCGAGTCGTTTGCGGACGCCCTGCGCGCGTGGGGCGAGCTTGACACGCCGGCGGTGGTCGCCCTTGAGAACGTGGAGGTCCTCGGGGATGGCTCCGTGCTCACGGTCACCGAGTTCCCCCAGGGCAAGCTCCTCCGGGACGTCTTCAAAGAAGGCGGCCGCTTCGGCGCGCAGGAAGTGCTCAACCTCGGGGATCAGCTGCTCGCCGGTCTCGAGGACTCCCACAGCAAGGGGCTCATTCACGGGGACATCAAGCCCGCGACGATCTTCGTAGGTGGCGAGTCTCCGCAGCTCGTTGACGGGGGCGTGACGCCGGGCCTCTGGGCCGCCAAGCACCTTGGCACCCAGACGGCGCTCATCGGCACGCCTTTCTACGCGCCCCTGGAGCAGTTCGGCGGGGACTGCCCTGACGAGCGCTCCGACATGTACAACCTGGCGACCGTGATGTACGAGCTGCTCACGGGCGTGATGCCCTGGGCCGGACGTTCGTACATCGAGGTGTTCCAGTCCAAGATGCAGCCCGAGGCTCCGTCCATGCGCCAGCTCGCGCCGGACGTCGAAGTGGATCGTGGGCTCGAAACCGCGATCGCCAAGGCCCTGCGCGGCAAGCGCATGGAGCGTCACGCCTCGGCGTCTGAGTTCCGGGCCAGCCTCGCGTCGGTGTCCGTCGCCTGACCGATGACGGTTCCAGCAGCGGCATCCTTCGACGCCGATTTCCCCCTTCACCTCCCCGATCCGGTCGACGCCCAGGCGCTCGAAGCGGACAGGCTCAACCTCTGCGAGTACTACCTGGATCGGAACATCCGGGAAGGTCGTGGGGACAAGGTCGCCGTGCGAATGGGGGGCCAGGAACGCACTTATGGCGAGATTCACGGCCGGGTGCGTGCCTTGACGGCCGCCCTGCGTGAGCACGGGATCCGGGAGGAGGATCGCGTCTTGATCGTGCTGCCCGACGGCTTTGAGTTCGTCGAAGCTTGGTTCGCCGTTCTGCGGGCGGGCGCCGTGTTCGCGATGGTGAATCCGTTGCTGAAGGCCAAGGACTTCGAGTACTACCTCGAGTACACGAAGGCTTCCGCCGTGTTCACCCACGGGAGCGTCCTGCCGGAGATCGCGGAGGCGATCCGCGGCTCCCGGTTCATTCGGAACGCCTATGTGGTCGGCGACAGTGCTGGCGCGCGGGCGGAGGGCTTCACGCCCTTCGAGGAAGCGATCACCCAGGGGATGGAGTCGAGCGCCGACGATGGCGTGGCGCCGACCGGTCCGAACGACCTCGCCGGTTGGCTCTTCACGTCGGGCTCCACCGGTGAGCCCAAGGCCTGCGTGCATGTACAGCGGGACTTCGCCTACGCCACGGAGACATACGCGCTCCAGGTGGCAGGCTATCAAGAGTCGGACGTTTGCCTTTCGGTGCCGAAGCTCTTCTTCGGTTACGCGACGGGCACCAACTTGATGTTTCCGTTCCGCGTGGGAGCGACGGTCGTTCTGTTTGAGGGGCGCGCCACCGCCGACGAGATCCTCGACCAGATCGAAGCCCATCGGCCCACGTTCTTGACCGGCGTTCCGACGCTCTTCAACAACATCCTCCGCTCGGATCGAACGGAGACCGCCGACCTTTCGTGCCTGCGAATCGCGCTCTCCGCCGGCGAAGCCCTGCCCCAGGCTCTTTACGAATCGTGGAAGTCACGCACGGGCGTGGACATCCTCGATGGCATCGGCTCCGCAGAGATGTTCCACATCTACATCTCGAATCGGCCCGGTGAGGTGGTCCCTGGTGCCCTCGGCACGCTCGTGCCGGGTTACGACGCGCAGATCGTGGACCCCGCAGGCCATCCCGTTGCGCCGGGCGAGCCCGGGCGCTTGCGTATTGCTGGGGGCTCGACGGCCCTTTGCTACTGGGGCGACAAGGCGAAGTCCAACGGGACCTACCAGGGCGCGTGGTGCACGACGGCGGACGTCTTCCGTTGCGATGACCAGGGCGTGTACTGGTACGTGGGCCGCGGGGACGATCTCTTGAAGGTCAGCGGAATCTGGGTCTCGCCCCTCGAGATCGAGAACGTGCTCCAAAGCCATGATGCCGTGCACGAGTGCTGCGTCGTTGGGCGCGAGGATGACGCGGGGCTCGTGAAGGCCCACGCGATCGTCGTCTGCGCCGAGGGCGTCTCCGGCTGCGAGCAGGTCGCCGATGCGCTCAAGGCCCACGTCAAGGAACGCCTCGCGCCGTACAAATACCCACGCTCGTTCGAATGGCGAACTGAGCCGCTGCCACGCAACGACCGGGGAAAGGTCGCCCGTAAACTCCTCTCGTGATCGACTACGCGAAGCTCACTTGGCCCGAGGCCAAGGCCCTGTTCGACCAGGACCCCGTGGCGCTCCTTCCGGTGGGGGCTACCGAGGCCCATGGTCCGCACCTGCCCCTGGACACCGACGTGACGATCGCCTGCGCCCAGGCGCGGCGGGCGGCGGAGCGCTTGGTGGAGCGCGGCGTGCCCGCGTTCGTATTGCCGCCAGTGGCCTACACCGTCGCGCAGTTTGCCTTCGGCTTCCCCGGCACGATCACGGTCCGTCCGACGACGCTCTGGAATCTCGTCGAGGACGTGGTCGAGAGCCTCGAGCAGCACGGGGTCCGCCGGGTCGTGCTCTGCAACGCCCACCTGGAACTGGCCCACGTGAAACTCTTGCGGGGGCTCCTCAAGGATCACGCCAAGATGACGCCGCGCCATGCGCAGCTCATCTTCCCCGATATCACGCGCCGCCGCTGGGCCCAGACCCTCGGGGAAGAGTTCCTCTCCGGCGAGTGCCACGCCGGCCGCTACGAGTCCAGCATCGTGATGGCCGCGGACGAAAGCAGCGTTCGGGAGGCGGAGCGCCTCGCCCTCGAGCCGAAGGAAGTCGGCCTCATTGAGAAGATGCTCGGCGGGGCCAAGGACTTCCTGGAAATCGGCGCTGACGCGGCCTGGTGCGGCGATCCAGCCTCCGCTTCCGCTGAGGAGGGAAGGGCTTTGATCGACAGCCTCGCGACGGTTGTGGTTTCCACCATCGAAGAAGAGTGGCCGGATCGCTTTGATGGGACCGCTACGCATCCAGCCTCCGCATCAGCTTCCCCTCCGGCTATCCCTCCGGCTTCCCCTGGGGCCTCCCCTTCGGCCTAATGAGCGCCTACAACACCGTCATCCAGGTCCGGTTCGGACACGTCGACCCCGCGGGGATCGCCTACTTTCCGCGCATCTTCGACTACATCCACGATGTCTTCGAAGAGGTCTGGGAACTCCACGTCGGGACGCGCTACTACTCGCTGCTTTTGGATCAGAAGGTGGGCTTCCCCCTGGTGCACTCCGAGGTCGACTTCAAAAAGCCCCTGCGCTTCGGAGACCGCCCCGTGGTGAGCGTCACCTGCTTCAAGTTGGGAACCACGTCGATCGGGCTACGGTACCGGTTCATGATGGGCGATGAGATTCACTTGGAAGCACGCATGATCACCGTGTGTACGCGCACAGATACCATGGAGACCTTTCCGGTTCCTGACGGGTTCCGCCGACGCTTTGAAGTCCTCCTCGAAAAGCCCAGTTCATGACTACGAGTAGCCGCTCCTCCGCAGGATCTTCGTCCTGGCAGCCCGCACGCATTGGCGAGGTCTACGGATCGGGCCATCCGGTCTTCAGCTTCGAGTTCTTCCCGCCCAAGACGGACGCAGGGGCGAACAACCTGATGCGTACGGCGGCGGATCTCAAAGAGCACGTCGAGCCCGACTTCATCTCGGTGACCTACGGCGCCGGTGGATCCACGCGCGACAGGACCCACGAGGTCGTGACGCGTATCCAGAACGAGCTCGGGGTGACCGGTCTCGCGCACCTGACGTGCGTCGGCGCGACCGCACAGGAAATCGGGGACGTGGTTGGCCGTCTGGAGAAGGCCGGTGTGCACAACGTCTTGGCCCTGCGCGGGGACGCCCCGGACCCGGAGGCGGGTTTCGAAGTGACCGATGGTGGTTTTGCCCATGCGACGGACCTGATCGGCTTCTTGAGAGAGAACCACGACGTTTGCATTGGAGGCGCCTGTTATCCGGAGGCGCACCCCGAGGCGGTCTCCGCCGAGGCGGACTTGGGCTACGCCCTCCAGAAGCAGGCGGCGGGGGCGGACTTTCTGACGACGCAGCTCTTCTTCGATCAGTCCCTCTACTTCGCGTTTGTGGAGCGCGCCCGGGCGGCGGGCGTCACGATTCCCATCGTCCCGGGGATCATGCCCGTGTCGAACGTGGCCCAGATCCAACGCTTCACGAAGATGTGCGGCGCTTCCATCCCGGAGGCGCTCCTGGATCGTCTGCGTCCGGTGCAGGACGACGCGGGCGCGGTCATGGCCACGGGGATCGAGTTTGCGATCACCCAGTGCCGTGAGCTCCTTGAGAAAGGCGCGCCGGGCATTCACTTCTACACCCTGAACAAGAGCCACGCGACGCGCTCGATCCTGGCGGCTCTCAGGTAAAGCGCTCAGCCCGTCTGGCCCCACGGGGGGTCAGGGGCGGGTTCAGGTCGCTGCGTCGAAGAGTCCGGCCTGGTCGAAGCCCACGTCGCAGCGCGTGCGAGTGCTCGCCTCGGCTTCTTCGATCAGGCGCCTCGTTTCGTCGGTCTTCTCGCGCTCCTCGTGGTGCAGGTGGAAAACCACGGCGCGATTGAGGACGGCTTTCTGGGGGAATCCGGAGCGCTGGAGTCGTAGCTCGAGCTCGCGGTCCTCGTGGCCGTAGACCTGCCACGCCTGGTCGTAGCCGTTGACGGCGATGAAGGCGTCCCGGGGCAGGCTGAAGTTGACGCCCATGAGCTTCCTGGGCCGCGGGTGCAGGGCCCGGGCGACGCCGAGGGGCAATCGAATTCCGAGGCTGAGGCGCTTGGTGTCTCCGCGGAGGCGGCTTTTCAGGAGTGGCGCCCTGAATGCTGAGTCGAAGGCGCCCTTTTCGATCTGGTCCCGGGTGACCTGGGGCGAGATCACTGGCCCGAGCTTCACGCGCCGGCCGCAGAGAACGCTCTGGCCGTCCGCGCTCGCGAGGTGATCTTCGACCCAGGCGCGGTGGGGGAACGAGTCCCCGTCGAGGAAGATCAGGTGCCTGCCCTGGGAGCGCCGCACGGCCTCGTTGACGATCCTGGCCTTGCGGTAGCCCTTGTCCGCCTGGTGAACGTGGATCACGGGGAAGGGCGAGCGCTCATTCCACGCCTCAGCCACCTCTCGGGTGTCGCCAGTGGAGCCATCGTCGGCGATCAGCACCTCGCAGGGGGCCTCCGTTTGACGCGCGAGGGCGGCCAGAGCCAAGTCGAGCTCGCGGGGTTGGTTGTAGGTCGCAATGACCACGCTCGAGCGGGTCTTGGACTGTCTCTTATACACATCTGACGCTGCCGACGATATGCAGTGTGTAGA
>CAJXRJ010000164.1 GCA_913058555.1 uncultured bacterium | reverse complement strand
GTCGGCAGCGTCAGATGTGTATAAGAGACAGCCTATGCCCTCGCGTGCCTCGGGGGCGTGGCCCCCGAGGCACGCGAGGGCATAGGCGCTGCGCCCTTGGCGGTCTTTGGCTCCTAGGAGCTCGGGGTTCGCGGCGAGTCGCGCCGTGACCGCCGCGAGGTTTCCGCTCCGGACGGCCTCCAGGAACTCCTCTGGGTCCCAGGGCAGCGCGCGGGGGAGGGCATGGGCGGAGCAGAAGGCGGCGCTGGCGCCGGCGAGGGTGCCTTGGACGAAGGCTCTACGGGTCGAAGAGGGAAGGTTGGCCATGGCGTGTCGGGTGGACGGGGTGGGGGCGGGCAACGGACGCTCGACACTACGTCCGGCCCACGCTAACGACGCCTCACTAGACCCTGACCAGTTCCTGATCACGGCCTGGCAGGGTCCTGGGCGTGCTTTTGGCCTCGGGGCGCTAGCCTGGGAGCCATGATCCAACCCCTGCTTCTCGCCCTCTGCCTGATCCCGTCACCGCCAGCGAGCCTGCCCTTGGGCGCCCAGGAGGCCGTGTCGCCCGCAGAGCTCGTGATCGGGGACGATGTGGACCTGGACGGGAGCTTCAGCTTCTTCGTTTCCATTCGCCTAGGAGTCCAGCCGGAGGGACTCCCGATCGTCGCTTCGAACAAGGACTGGGAGTCCGGCGAAGTGCGCGACTACACGACGAACAACAGCTACGGCCTTGGGCGGGAGTCGGGGACGCGGCGTGGGTTCGCACTGAGCGTGCTACCGGACGGGGCGTGGACGTGGAACATGGGGGATGGAAAGGCGCGGCTCGACCATCGACCGGAGGTTGCGGATCAGGGGGTAGGGGATGGCGTGTGGCACGAGCTCGGCTTCGCGGTGGACCGGGCGAACGGCATCGTGCACCTCTTCTTTGATGGTCGCCGCGTGGCGATCCATGATCTGCAGGGGCTCGGGGGCGTGGCGTCGGAGCAGGGGACGGTGCGCTTCGGTGCCTGGGAGGGCGCAGAGATTAAGGACGCGCGATTCCTCGCCAGCGTGGCCTCGCCATCGGAGGCGGTGGACGCGTTCGCCGCGCGCTTCGGCGACGAGCGCCGGCCTGAGCCCCAGGCGGTATGGGACGGCCGCCCGCTCAAGGTACTCGCTTGGAACATCTGGCACGGGGGCCGCCGCAAGGGGCGCGACGAAGGAGTCCAGCGGGTGGTGGAAGTGATCGAGGAATCCGGCGCGGACATCGTGCTCATGCAGGAGACCTACGGCAGCGGACCGCGCATCAGCGGGCGGCTGGGCTTTGACTACTACTTGCGCTCGAGCAACCTCTCGATCATGAGCCGTTACCCGATCAAGGACGTGCATCGCATGTACCAGGGGTTCCGGTTCGGGGGCGCGACGATCGAGTTGCGGCCGGGCACGACGGTCGAGGCGTACTCGCTCTGGATCAACTACCTGCCGAGCGTGCAGAAGGAGCTGGAGGCGGAGGCTAGCCCCGAGCAGCTTGTGGCCGAGGACGACAAGACCCGGGGCAAAGAGATGCGCGGGATCCTTGCGGAGCTGATGCCTCACCTGGACCGCGGCCCTGCGGTGCCGGTGATCGTGGGCGGCGACTTCAACAGCGGCTCGCATCTCGACTGGACAGAGGAAGCCACGGAGCAAGAGAACCACGGCGGGCGGGTCGTGACGTGGCCCGTGAGCGTGGCCATGGCCCGTGAAGGTTTCCAGGACACGTTCCGCACGCGCCACCCCAGCCCGGTCTCCCATCCGGGGCTGACGTGGTCGCCGGAGTTCCCCGAGAGCCACCAGGAGCGCATCGACTACGTGTACGTGCGCGCGGGGGACTGGGAGGTCGTGGACTCCAAGGTCCTGTCCAGCCATCCCCGCGGCTGGCCGAGCGACCACGCCGCCGTGCTCTCGACGATGCAGCTCAAGGAGCCCGCGCCGTCGCTAGATGTTCTGAGCTACAACATCCACTACGGCATCGGCATGGACAAGAAGCTCGACCTCGAGCGGATCGCGGGGGCCATCCTGTCCCGGAAACCGCACATCGTGGGCCTGCAGGAGATTGGCAACAAGGCCATGGCGGATGAGCTTGGGCGCCTCACGGGTATGAAGGCCGTCTTCGGTGCGTCCAAGGGGTCCGACGACGGCTACGGGGACGCGATTCTCTGCAACCTCCCGTTCGAGTGGGTGGGCAACGTGTCCCTTCCGAGCGCGAGCTCGAGTCGCTACCAGGCCATGGCGGTGGACGTGGATCTGTCTAGCCTCTACGGCGAAGGCGCGCGCGTTCGGTTCATCAACACGCACTTCGACTGGACCGACAGCGTCGGGTCGAAGGAGTCGCGGCGCGCGGCGGTGCGCGTGATCGAGAAGGGCCTGGACCCCGGCGCCCAGGAGCTGGCCATTCTGACCGGAGACCTCAATGCAATCCCCGGGAGCGCGCCGCTCCAAGACCTCGCGGAGCGCGGCTGGCACCTGACCGAACTCGGCCAGCCGATGCTCACCTGGGGCGCACCGAACCCCACGAAGCAAATCGACTACGTCCTGCCGCGGCCGCGGTCCGCTTGGCGGATCCTCAACGCCGAGGTGTTGGACGAGCCGGTCGCTTCCGATCACTACCCCGTGCTGCTCAGCCTGCGGCTCGCACGGTAGCGCCTCAGTAGCGGCACTAGCCCCGAATCCGCTTCTCGCGCACGAAGTTGGTGAGGATGTGGAAGACGGAAAGGTCGCTGATCTCGGCGGCGGTCTTGCTTGTGCTGGACCACCAGGACTCGTCCTGCACGGCGCGTAGCTGCACGGGGGAGAGGCCCATGTGGTTGACGGCGAAGGCTTGACGATCGATGGGCTTCTTGAGGCCTTTGGCCGCGGAGAAACCCTGCTCGGCGAAGTGGTTTGCGGAGTTCAGCACGGCGCCGTGGCCCATGCGGAACCAAGCGGCGAGCACGCCGCTCCCATGGCGGGCGGCGGCCTCTGGGCTGTCGAGCAGGACCTGGGCGCGTTCGGGATCGACCACCGAAATCAGGTGAGCGCCTTGCAGGCTGTAGTAGGGCTGGACGCCGCCGTCAAACACGCCCCGCAGGTACGGGGAGCGTTCGGCCGCGGCAGTGGGGCGTGCGAAGACGTTGTCGAGCACTTGGCCGGGCGTCGGGGACTTCGTAAGGATCGAGGGGAACGACGTCTCGAGCGTGTAGGTCAGAGCCCAGCACGACGTGAAGAGAGCCCCGCCGGAACGCACGTACCAGCGGATGACTTCGATGTCGCTGGGCGCGACCTGGCCGGTGCAGCCCACGAGCAGGATCGCTCCGGGGTGAAGGCCCGCTTCGCCGAGCCCGCCGGCCTGGGCCGTTCGGAACTGGATGCCAAGGCGTTCGAGCACGCCTTCGATGTGGTCTCCGGAGCCGGGAATCACGACGACATCGAGGCCACGGTAGATGCGCGTTTCGTCGATGCCGTACCCGTATTTCTCGCGGCGGGCCTGCGCTTCCTCAAGTGTCTCGAACTTCGCCTTCTTGAGGTTCTCCTTCCACCACGGACCCCAGCTCTTCGGATCGACGGTCTGGCCCTCGCGGCCCGAGAGCCGGAGGAGTGCCTGGTGCGCGGTGGCGCGGACGGAGGAGTCTTCGTCGTTCAGGAGCTCGATGAGCGGAGTCACCGAGGCCTCCGCGGAGAGCTGCTTGAAGCCTTCGGCTGCCGCGGCTCGCAGGCGCCAGTCGCCCGACGCAGCAGCGCGAAGTAGAGCGGCTGCGGCGCCTGTGTCGCGGGTTCGGCCCAGGGCGATGACGGTGACGGTTTGTACACCGATGTCTTTGTCTTCCTTCGCCGCGCGCTCGAGTTCCCCGCGGGAGGCGGCGTCGAGGCCGGGTTGGCCGAGGGCTCGGGCGGCGGCTTCACGGACGTGGGCCGAGCTACCTTTGTGGAGCATGTGGATCAGGACGCGGCACGCGCTCCCCGGGCCCTTGTCGTCCCCCGCGGCAATCACTTGGCCGCCTTCTTCGAGAGCACGGACGATCTGGAGCTGCACGGGGGCGTCCTTCTCGCCTTCGGCGACCTGAAGCGCGGCCTCGGCGCCGGGGGCACCCAGGAACCCGAGTTGGTGGGCGGCTGCGGCGCGCGTACCAAGGTCGCCGTCCGCAAGGAGCTTCTTGAGCAGCGGGAGCTGCGCTTCGTCGGGGAAGCCCTCTGACGCGGCGAGGCGCGCAAGGCGCGGCCCGCCGGGGTGGGTGGGGCCTTTGAGGACGGGCGCGAGGGCGCTGGTTCGCGCCCCAGGCCCGAGGGCGCCGAGGGCCGCCCCGAGGGCAACCTCCAGGCGTCGCTCGACAACGCCGGGCAGTTTTTTGTCGAGCAGCACCATGAGCTGCGTGTCCCCCGGGCTCGGCGCCGCGGCGACCGCTTCGAGGGCGGCGCACGCCATGGCGATGTTTTCGCCCGTGAGCTTGGCTTCGGTGATCAGGGTCCCCATCCACTCCGAGCGACTCTCGGGCACGCCGCGGGAAAGGGCGACCAAGGCGCTGGCGGCGAGCGGCGGCGTCGATGATTCCTTGGCGCCGATCCCCTTGGCCGCACGCTTGAGAAGGCCCTTGGCCTCCTTTCCCCCAGGGCCCTTGTCCGAGGCCGCAAGGAGCGCCGTCATGGCTTCCGCAGCGCGTTCGAAGGTCTTGCCCGAGAGCTTCTTCCCGAGCTGGGCACGGGCCTCCTCTGCGTTGACCTTGGCGGCCACTTCCGCCGCGCGCAGGCGGACCCGGCCATAGGGGCACTCAAGGGCGACTTCGATGAGGGCTTTGACGGTGCGCTCGCTACGACCTTCCTGCGCGAGGGCGTCCAGGCAGGCGAGCAGAACGAGCGGATCCTCGTCCTTGGTCACCGCCTTGACGAGGGCGGCCTCCGCTTTGGCTCCGTTGTCTTTGCCGAGCGCCTTCGCAGCACTCTCACGCACCGCGGGGTCCCTATCGCGAATGCCCCTGATGGGGGCGACGTCGTCCTGGGCGAAGGCGCCGGAGGCCGCGAGGAATAGCACGGCGGTGAGCACGGCGAAGCCGCGCCAAGTGGCGATGTGTTTCAACGGTGAGGCCCGGGGCCAAGGGAAAGCGAATGTACCGTTCGCAGCCTACGCCAGAGACTACGGCCGCATGGTCGGGATCCCCGACTTCGCGGCCCCAGGGGCGGGCTCCCCTGGGGTCATCCCGGATTCTTGGTGGGCCGCAACACTGCGGATCGAACTCGGCCCAAGGGCGTCGAGCGGTCGTTGGCTCGGCTATCGGACAGCGGCGACGCCATCGATCTCCACAAGGAACCCGTGATGGAGTTCGGGCACGGGGATGACGGCGCGCGCTGGTTTGGTTTCACCCATGCGGTCGGCATAGACGGCGTTGAATGCGGGCCAGCGTTCGACGCCGACGAGGTACACGTTGATCTTGAGAAGCGTCTCCTTGGAACCGCCAGCGGCTTCCACAACGGCGAGGAGGTTGTCGAGGGCGACGCGCGCTTGCTCCTCGAAGGGCTGGTCGTTCGCCCGGGTGCCGTCTGGGCGGATGGGGAGCTGCCCGGAGACGTGCACGGTGCCGCCGTGCACCACGCCGGGGCTGTAGTGGCCGCCCGGGGGCGCGGTCGTGTCTGGGAAGACGGGCTCGGGGGATGAGGTGTCCATGGGGCAGAGTCTACGCCTCCCGCGATTCCAGGCGGCCTGCCTCCGGCCTCCGGGCGCGGTAGAGCACGTGGCGCTCCAGGCGATGTCCCTTGGGGATCCTCGGATGATCGAAGTCATCGGCGGGGTCGTGCGTCATGCCGATGCGTTCCATCACCGCCCGCGACCGCAGGTTGTCCGTGACCGTGAACGACACGACCTCCTCAAGCCCCGCGGGCCCAAGCCCGTGGGCGAGGGCGGCCCGGGCGGCCTCGGTGGCGTAGCCGTTGCCCCAAGAGTCGGCGTCGAGGCGCCAGCCGACTTCGATGCACGGCGTGAAGTGGGCGTCCAGGCGGGGCACTTCGAGCCCGACGAAGCCGATGAAGTCCTTTGGCGCCGGGCCGGCCTCGACCTCCACGGCCCAGAGCCCAAAGCCAAGCTCGTCGAAGCCAGCCTCCATGCGCTCGACCCAGGCCTCACACTGTCCACGATCCAGGGGCCCGGGCAGGAAATCCAGGACCCGAGGATCGTTATTCAGCCGATGGAACGGCTCCAGGTCCGCCTCGCGCCAACGCCTGAGCAGGAGCCGTTCTGTGCGAAGGATCGTCATGGGGCTGAGTGTAGCCAGCCGCACGGCACCCTCCGTAGTCGGGCCTTTTCCTAACGGCGGCGGCGGGAGCGGCGCCGCCTGCGGGCGGAGGGAGCGCCCGGTCCCGGGCCGTGGGGGCCGGGGCCTTCGTTTCGGGAGCTGCGGCCAGAGCTGTCAAGGCCGAGGCCGAAGGGCTTGCTCGGGGAGGCGGGTTTGCGCGGGGGCTCGGCCGCGGTGTCCCGTGAAGCGCTCGGGAAGGCATTCGGGCGGGCTGCCATGGGGCGTCCGCCGCCTCGTCGAGAGGAGCCGCGCCGGGCTCCGCCGCGACGGGCACCCCCGCCGCCACGCCGACCGCCGCCGCGTCCGCCGCCTTGGCTATCGCCGCGGCCGCGGGCCATCTCGTGGCCGACATCGGGGAGCTCGACTCCCTCCATGCGGGTCTTCTCGATGGGCTTGCCGAGACGGCGTTCGATGTCCTTGATCTGCTTCGAGTCCGCGGCCGTCACGAACGTATACGCGAGGCCGGAGCGCTCGGAGCGTCCCGTGCGACCGATGCGGTGAGTGTACGCATCGGGGGTCATGGGCACGTCGTAGTTGATGACGTGGGAGACGCCTTCGATGTCGAGGCCGCGGGCCGCGATGTCGGTGGCGACCATGATGTTGTACGTGCCGTCCTTGAAGCCCTTGAGCGCGCGCTCGCGCTGGGCCTGGGACATGTTGCCTTGAAGCGCGATGGCGGCGTGGCCGAGGGCGTCAAGCTTCTTGGCGAGGCGCTTGGCGCGGTGCTTCGTACGCGTGAAGACGATGGCGGAGCGGAACTCCTCTCCATCCACCAGCTCCTGCAGCACACCGGGCTTGTCCACCTCGGCCAGGGGCACGAGGAAGTGATCGATGGTCTCCGCGGGCTTCGCGTTGGCGAGTTCGATGACCGCGGGCTTGTGGAGCACGTCATCCGCGAGCTTGCGGATCTCGCGCGCCATGGTCGCCGAGAAGAGCAGGTTCTGTCGACGGGCGGGGAGGAGCTTCAGGATCCGGCGCACGTCCGGGAGGAAGCCCATGTCGAACATGTGGTCGGCCTCGTCCAGGACGAGGACCTCGACGCCGTCGAGTCGGATCGCCCGTTGGTTCGCCAGGTCGAGCAAGCGTCCGGGACAAGCCACCACGATGTCGGGCTTCGCGCGTAGGGCGCGGATTTGTTTCGTCGCGGGAACGCCGCCGAAGATCACGGCCGCTTTGAGCGGCGTGAACTGGGCGAGGCGCTCGAATTCCTCGTGCACCTGGGACGCGAGCTCGCGCGTGGGGGCGACCACCAGGACACGCAGGCCCGGGCGTCGGTCGACGAGGAGCCGCTGCAGGATCGGCAGGACGAAGGCCGCGGTCTTGCCGGTGCCCGTTTGTGCGAGGCCGAGGACGTCGCGGCCCTCGAGGCCGGGCGGCAGTCCCTTCAGCTGGATGGGACGGGGATCCGTGAAGCCCATCTCGTCCAGGGCCTGCATCAATTCGTGCCGGAGGGAGAAGCGATCAAAGCCCGAAGGCTGGGGCTTCGGCCGGCCGTCGCGGCGACCGGAGGAGGACTGACTAGGAATGGCGGAGACGGGGGCGGGGCGGATCTGGAGAAGGAAAGGAGGCGAGTACGGTAGCGACCACCCAGGTAGAAAAGGACTTCACGCAGCGGAACTCCTTACGGAAGCTTCAGAGCGGCGCCGCCCAGACGGCGCTAAACGTCTCCGACGAGGGATAGTTCCCCACCGAAGACCCTGTCGACGCGCCCGCTGCTGCGTCCTGTGCGGGTATCCCGGACGACCGGGGAGCGTCCGAACCGGTAGCGCCGGACGATGTCCACGGCTGCCTGGGATTCTTGCCTGGTCACCAGGGCGCCCAGCAGCCTCGTCAGCGCCATGGGGGCTTCCTCCATGGGGAGCGGTGTCCGGGCCCGCAAAGACGTGAGGGTCGGCCTGTGCACGAGATGCACGTCGGAGGCGAGGGCGGTGACGAGCCGCCCCGGCGCGTCCCGCAGGAGCCGCACGTCGATTTCGACCTCTGCGGCGGCGGGGCTTTGCGAGCTGTCCGGGACGGCCAGCACATCGACCCTCACGAGGGCGGTATGGGACTCCGTTTCCGATAGCTGGTGACGCAGCTTATGCAGTCCGGCCTCCGGCGCGAGGAGCGTGTGGGCCCCCGTGCCTTCGATGAGAAGCGTCACGGTGTCCTCGCTGTCCGGCGCGGCGGGGCGATCGTCCAGCACACGGCAGTCCATGCCCTGACGCCTGGCCCAAGCGGTGTACATGCGCGCTAGCCGCTCGACCCCCGCGAGTTCCTGCTCTGAGGGGTGCACTCCCGTGAGTCGGATGTACGCGTCCCCGAGGTGCGCTGAGTCGAAGAGTCGCTCGAGCCTCCTGCACACGGAATCGTGTTCGCCGAGGTAGCGCAGCGCCCGCTTCGGATTCTTGTTGGAGGCCGTCATTTCGAGCTCGCCGTCGAGGCGCAGGACGTCCTCAAGCAGGCTCTCGACCCGGTGCATCGCGTCGAGCGTTGCGGAGGCCTTCGGGGAGTCGTCCCAGAAGCCAGGCTCGTTCGTTTCCGCCAGCATCGCGGAGCGCCGGGCGTCGAGTTCGCCGCAGCGATCCCGCAGGGCGGCGACGCGCTCCAGGACCTCTTGGAGCCGCGGAGCGACCTGGACGTCGTCCGTTGCGGGGTCCTCGGCATCTGCCTTGACGAGGGTGGCACGGACTTCGTCGCCTTCCACCCGCAGTTGAATGCACGAGCCCGGCCGCGATTCCCCCGCCGCGAGCAGCCGCGCGATCGGCATGAGCAACAGGGACTCCACCGTGCGCTTGAGGGGCCGGGCGCCGAGGGCGGGGGAGTACCCCTTGCGCAAGAGGTGCCCGAACACGGCTGCGTCCACGTCGACGGAAACGCCGCGCCGCGTGAGGCCGCCTCGCTTGAGCACGCTCTGCACTTCACGCCGCGCGATGAGGTCCGCCGTCTCCGGTGAAAGCGCGTCGAAGCGCACGATGTGATCCACGCGGCCGAGGAATTCGGGCCGGAAGAACTGTCCTATGGCGCGCTGGATTTCGTCGTCGCCGGGGGGCGGAGGGACCTTCCCGTCGAAGCCAATCCCCGAGTCTGTCTGGATCTTGGCGCCGAGGTTGGACGTCATGATGACGATCGATTTGCGGAAGCTCACGGCCCGCCCCGAACTGTCGGTGAGGCGGCCTGCATCGAAGATCTGGAGGCAGAGATCGAAGACGTTCACGTGGGCCTTTTCGATCTCGTCGAGAAGCACCACGGAGAACGGCTGGCGCCGTACCGCCTCGGTGAGCGTGCCGGGATTCTTCGTGCCGCCGATGAGTCGCTCGTAGCTTTCGTACGACGCGTATTCGCTCATGTCGAAGCGCTGCAGGCGCTGGGCGTTGCCGAAGAGGAGCTCCGCGAGGGCGCGGGAGAGTTCGGTCTTACCGACGCCCGTGGGCCCCACGAAGAGCAGGACGCCCGAGGGCTTCGTCGGATCGTCGAGCCCGGCCTTCACGAGGGTGACGAGGTCGATGACCTGTTCGATCGCCCGTGGCTGGCCCATCACGCGGGCCTCCAGAAAATCGCGCACGAGGTCGACGCGCAATGGGATCGAATCGTCGAGGAAATCCGGCGGCACGCCGGTGGCTTCTTCGAGGGTACTCAGGACATCAGCGCGGTCAAAGGTGTCCTTCTCCGTGTCCGCGATCATGCGGCGCAGGAGGCCCACGGCGCGGCCGGGGAGCTCGGTGTCGGTCAGGTAGACGTCGGCGACATCCATGGTGACATCGAGGGCGCTCTCTGAGACCGTTGCGCCCGCGTCCAACGCGACGAGTTCAAGCACTTCGCGCGTGGCGCCGCGGGTGAGTGGGCGCACATCGATGCGTTGGAAGAGGCGCTGGAAGGCTGCGCTGGACGCAGTGGTCCGGGACCACGCTTCGGGTGTGGATTCGCCCACGACCGCGATGCGCCCGCTCTCGATCTCGGGGGCGAGCAGCGTCGCGGCGCTCATCTGTTCGCTCGACGAGGACAGGCCCACTTCCGTGAGTTCTGACACGTTGGGCATGAACAGGATCACACGCTGCGGGGCAGCGACAAGTTCGATGAGCTCGCGCACACGGGTCTGCCACTCACCGACGTACTTCGTCCCGACGAGCAGCTCGGCGGGCACGACGCGAATCACCTGCCACGGGGCACCATCCCGCGCGGCGAGGCGGTGACTTAGCTCGTTGATGATGGAGGTCTTGCCCGTGCCCGGCGGGCCGATCAGCACCGTCGACCGCGTGTCATTGCCCTCGAGGGCGCGCTCGAGGGCGTCGACGGTTTCGCTCGCGTGGAAAGCCCTCGGCAGGGCACCGGAGCGCGCCTCCTCGGTCAGGTTCTTGCCAAAGCCAGAAAGGGCCGTGATGTCCGGCGCGACCGGTGCCCGCATTTCGAGCAGCTTCTTCAGCTTCGGGAAGTCGCCCTCGGTCCAGGAGCGCACGGCGCGGGCCGCCTTGGACATGATCGTGTCGGCAGGAACGGCCTCGTCCGGCACGGTGCCGCCGTCAGGAAGACGTGCTTCGAGGTGCCCCGCGCTCTCGCGCGCGATCATCTCGATGCCGGTGGCGGCGATCGTCTCCAGGGTCAGGCGAATGGCCGTGGTCGTATCGGTCAGGGCAGCGACCAGGCGATTTGCCTCGCGCTGGATGCCCCAAGAGGCGTCGTCGTCCCTGCCCAGCTTCACGAAGAGGCTCGTGCACGAGTCGCGTCCCTCGAGCCGCTTGAGGGCGGGCAGCGCGACCTCGTCGGAGCCGTCCTTTGCGAGGCGCATCAATGCCTCGTCGGGGACCTCCCAGTCGCCTTCACGTCCGATGACTTGCGACGCCGCAAGGCGGACGCTGAAGTCGTTGTCGCTGGCGAGTTGAACGAGGGCCGCCAAGAGCTCCGGTTCCTTACGCCCCGCGATGGCTTCGACAAAGCCCGCGCGCACCGCGGGGATCGCATGCTTGGCGAGCTCCACGAGCTTGGCCGCTTGCTCCTGGCGGAGCCTCTCGATCGCCTCTTGACGATCGAAAGGGTTCTCTGCGCCCAGCTGGCGCAGGAGCACCGCCCATGGATCTAGGGTTTCGTCAGCCATGGGGGAGACGATACCGGGACCGGGCGCTGCCGTGCCGTCCCCAGGGGTCCTTGCGCCTGTGAATCCCCCCGTTCTCAGCTTCGAGTTGCCCAGGGGGCTCCCTCCCGGGGGCGGGCCAGCCCGCACAGGCCCGGATTAGAGGGCGAAGGCGAGGCTAAAGAGGGCGGATTCAGCGCCGCCGTTCAGGCTGTAAAGGCCCCCGTTGGAGAGGTGGTAGATGCCCACGGCGGCTTCGATGTGCTCGGTGACGTGGGTACCCAGGTCGATACCCGACCGGAACTCGAGGGGGCCGCCGAGGTCGACGCCACTGTGTTGGTAGATGCCCGCAGCGAAGCTTGGGGCGAGGAAAAGACGGTCCGTGAAGTGCCACTCGTGCCGCGCGCCGGCATAGACGTAGAGGCCGCCGTCGGCGAGGAGGCTGGTTCCGATGATGGGGTGTAGATCGAAAAGGCCGGCGAAGTCGTGGGCGGGGAAGCGGTACTCGAGGCCACCCTCGAAGATCACGTCGCTGTCACCGATGCCGAACGTGCCCCAGTGGAGGGACAGCTCATGGCCTTGGTCTCTGGCTGCTGGCTGGGAGGTCGCGTCCTGGGTCTCCAGGTCGGCGTAGTCCACGGAGAGCGCGGCGGCCGGAATAGGGACCTGTCTCTTATACACATCTGACGCTGCCGACGATATGCAGTGTGTAG